>JAENWY010000149.1 GCA_016649775.1 Spirochaetaceae bacterium | reverse complement strand
TTATAAAATAGAAAAATTATATATATATTTTGTAGGTTTTGGTTACTATTATATTAATAGCTTTTCGACATTTTGATCTAATTTTTATTGACTTGTTTTTAGAGGTTTGAGAAGATTAATTTCAATGATGGAAATATAATAATTATAGGATTAATTTAAAGGTAATTTATTTTTGGTAGTTAAAAATAATTACTGATTAATTGTGATTCTAAAAAAATAAATTTGAATTATGTTTATTCTTCAAATCCCTAAGGGCCTTAATAAACTGTTATTGGATGTCAAAATAATAAATTTTAAATATAGAAGTTAGACTATAAATTTTGAATTTTAAATTAAGTAACAAGAGCTTAAAAGGACTGTAATCTTAATAATATAATGATAAATATGAAGATTTTGATAAAATATAAAGGGCAAATTATATTGTGAGTTTACATTGTTAATTGTCATTTAAAAGCAAGCAATTATGAGTAGTAATTCTATGATATTTTAGTTATTAAATTAAACAAATTATTTCATTTTTGAAAATTGACTTTCTTTAAACTCTCAAGTTTTTTTAATTTTAATGTTGACACTTTTATAAAATTTCGTAATTATATATCTTATTAATCAACGGTATTAACCGAAAGGAGAGGCAATATGTATACTTTTAATATAACTAAAAACATTAACATTCTTAATACCTCTTCTTCAATGATTTCTTCAATGATGATGATGCGCTAGCGCGCATAATATTTTTACATCCACCAAACACATCCAATTTTTATTTTACGTATCATAAGTTTATAGCATTATTGTCTATAAATCTTTGGTGATATCTATATCGTGTATACAATTAAAAAAGAAGTTCATCATGAAAAAAATTACAAAAGGCCTTTTATGTGGCCTATTATTACTAAGTATCGGATCATTTGCATTTGCAGGTGGAAATAAAGAAAGTAATTCCTCAAACTCTAAAAATATTAGAATTGGTGTAAGCCCTGGACCTTATGGAGACATGGTTAAAGTGGCTCTTGAACCATATTTAGAGAGCAAGGGATACACTGTATCTGTGGTTCAATTCTCAGATTGGGTTCAACCCGATCAAGCCTTAAATAATGGTGAGTTAGAAGCAAATTTAATGCAGCATACTATTTATTTAGATGCATTTAGTAAAGCAAATAAATTAGATTTATCTTCTCTTATAGCAGTTCCTACTGCAGGAGCGGGAGTATTTAGTAATGATTATACCTCATTAGATCAATTACAAGAAGGCGATCATGTAGCCTTAGCTAGTGATGCAACTAATCTTGCAAGATCTCTTGGTATACTTAGTAGATATAATATTATCACTCTTAAAGATGATATAGATCCAACTAAAGTCTCTCTATTAGATATTGCAGATAATCCTAAAAAATTAGTTTTTAAAACTCTTGATGGGGCTCAAATTGTTAGATCTCTTGATAGCGTCGCAATTGGTATTGTTCCTGGTAACTATGCAATAGCTGCTAATCTTGATTACAATAGAGCTCTTGCAATTGAAACGCTTGCTGAAGGTTATAAAAATGTAGTAGCTCTAAGAAGTTCTGATATTGATGGAGTGCTTGGCAAAGTTTTAAAAGCTGCAGTTGAATCACCTGAATTCTATAATGCAATTACAAATCCCAATAGTATCTTTAATACCTTTGATAGACCTCAATGGTGGATTGATAAATATGGTGAGAATAAATAATTATGGAAACTAAAATATTAGATAATCCAATTATTGAATTAAAAGATATTGATGTTTATTTTAAGAGTGCAGAAGGAAACAGTTTAAAGGCTGTTTCCCATGCCTCTTTAAAAGTAACTAAAGGTGAAATCTTTGGAATAGTTGGTTCAAGTGGTGCAGGTAAAAGTACTCTAGCAAGAGTTATAAATCTTTTACAACCACCAACAAGTGGAAGAGTGTTAATTGATGGTTTTGATATAACAGATAATAGAGGGAATGATTTAAGGGCATTACGATTACGAATTGGTATGATATTCCAACATTTTAATTTAATAAGTGGATCAACGGTTGAAGAGAATATTTCCTTTAATCTAAAAGCAGCTAGTTATCCCAAATCTGAAATTCACTCAAGGGTTGTTGAACTCCTAAAGCTAGTGGGATTGAGTGATAAACTAAAATCATATCCATCACAATTATCAGGTGGTCAAAAACAAAGAGTTGCAATAGCAAGAGCTCTTGCAAATAATCCTGAATTATTAATTTGTGATGAAGCAACTAGTGCTTTAGATACTAAAACTACTGAGGGAATTATAACTCTTTTAAATGACATCAATAAGAAATTAAAGGTAACAATTGTCTTTATAACTCATCAAATGGACGTTGCTAAAAAACTGTTTAATAAAATAGCCGTTATGGATAGTGGAAAAATAGTGGAAGTAAATGATACTTATTCTCTATTTAGCAATCCGAGTAATCCTATAACAAAATCACTTGTTTCAAGTGTTCTTGATATTGAGATTCCTGAGGAATTAGTGATTTCAAAAGATTCTCATTTAATAAAACTCTTCTATGCAGGAGAGGGTGCATATAATCCAATTATTTCAAACTTATCAAAAAATTTTAGTGTTGATTTATCAATTTTAAGTGGAAAGATTGAATATATTAATAAAAAACCTCTCGGTATTTTATTGGTATCAATCTTTGGGGAGGAAAGTGAAAGATTAAAAGCAATTCAATATTTAAAAGATAATACCACTAAAGTGGAATTAATTAAAAAGGGAGAACACTATGGGAAATAATACAATAGAAATTTTACAACAATATTTGTGGAAGGCAAGTTATGAAACTATAGAAATGGTTATTATTTCATTACTAGTTGCTCTTATTTTTGGTACTATTTTAGGTCTTATTTTATATTTAAGTGAAACTGAATTATTGGTTAAAAATAAAGTTGTTAATTCAATAGCTGCTACACTTGTTAATGTTATTAGGTCAATTCCTTTTATTATTTTATTAGTTGTACTAATACCTCTTACAAAATTAATTACAGGAACTACTATTGGTCCTATTGCAGCCTCAGTACCTCTTTCTTTTTGTGCAATAGCCTTTCATGCAAGATTAATAGAAGGTGCTTTTGCTGATATCGATAGTGGCGTTATTGAATCCTCTGTTGCTACTGGTTCCTCCATTAAGTTAATCATAACAAATGTTCTGTTTGTTGAAGCAAGACCAGCCATTGTTAGATCTATTACTATAACATTTGTAAGTTTAATTGGGTATTCAGCTATGGCTGGTATTGTTGGTGGTGGTGGAATTGGAGATCTTGCAATTCAGTTTGGTTATTACAGATATGAATCAGGTGTAATGCTTGTAACTGTAATATTGCTAGTATTTATTGTTCAAATAGCACAAATAATTGGCGATAAAATTGCAGAGAGTTTTGTACATTAATCAATTAAAAAGTTTAAAAGTCAAAGGAATAATAAATGAATAATAATTCAATAAGAGTGCAACCTGGTGCAGTAAACTATTACTGCCACTCAGGTGCAATTAATAAAATAGAAGAATTTTTTTGTAAAGATGAATTAAATGCTTCTATATATATACATGGTGAAAAATCTGGAGAATCAATTCAGCAGTATCTTTCAAAAGAGGTTAGGGATTCCAAAAATAATTATTTAGTTAGTGGCCATTGTACTCATGAAATAGTTGATTTAATAGTGGGTGAATCAAGTAATCCACCAGTTATAATAGGAGCGGGTGGTGGAACTGTTTTAGATATTGCAAAGGCAGTAGCTGCTAAATTAAATAAACCATTCATTTCTATACCTACAATTGCAGCTACCTGTGCTGCTTGGACTCCATTATCTGTTTGGTATACGAAAGAAGGGAACGCGATTAATTATGAAATCTTTAATTCAGCTGCTTTTTTAGTTGTGGTTGAACCTCAAGTTATATTAGAGGCTCCTTCTATATACTTAAGGGCAGGTATTGGAGATACCATAGCTAAATATTATGAAGCAGATATTTTAACTAAAAAGGAAAAAGATATTCCATTAACAGCTTCAATAGGATTAGTCATTTCAAAACAAATTGGAGATGTACTTTTTAAAGAAGGAGCCTCTGCTTTTAGGGCTATGGATATAAAAAAACTAAGTCCTTCATTTATCAGAGTTGTAGATGCTATTATAGCTGGTGGTGGTTTAGTAGGTGGTCTTGGTGAGCGCTATACTAGAATAGCAGCAGCTCATGCAATTCATAATGGCTTATCTCAATTAGAGTCTTCTAAAAAGGTATTACATGGAATTAAGGTATCCTATGGTATTTTGGTTCAAACAGCTCTTTTAAAAGATAAAGAAGAATTAGAGAAGCTATATAATAAATTCTTAATATTAGAGTTACCAACAAAATTATCTGATATTGGAGTTGATTTTAATAATCGGAATGATGTAAATAAAGTAATAAATACGGCAATAGCCCCTAATGAAACCATTAGTTTATTGCCTTTTGCTGTTGATAATGAATTATTATACAGAGCAATAGAGACTGTTGAAAAACTATCTAAATAAGGAACAAAAATGCCACAAACAAGTAATAGGACACATAACTTTGGTGAATCAATTATTCGTAAAATGAGTAGAATCTCAAATAAATATGGATCTATAAATCTATCTCAAGGATTTCCTGATTTTGATCCTCCTCAACAATTACAAGAAGCTCTTAGGACGGCGGCAATTAAAGGCCCTCATCAATATGCAATAACTTGGGGAGCAAAGAACTTCAGAGATGCACTTGCAAAAAAAATTGAGAAGTCAACCGGATTAAATGTTGATCCTGAAAAAAATCTAGTTGTAACCTGTGGTTCAACAGAAGCTATGATGGCCTCAATGCTATCAGTTGTAAATCCTGGTGATAAGGTTATTGTTTTCTCTCCCTTTTATGAAAATTATGGAGCCGATGCGATATTAAGTGGTGCAGAACCTATCTATGTACCTTTAACTCCACCATCTTTTTCTTTTGATAGAGCTGAACTGAGAGCTGCATTTGAGAAATCTCCTAAAGCCTTAATTTTATGCAATCCAAGTAATCCAACTGGTAAAGTGTTTAATCTTGATGAATTAACTTATATAGCCTCATTAGCTCAAGAATTTGATGTTTGGGTAATTACTGATGAAGTATATGAGCATATTATTTATGAACCTTACACACACATTTCTTTTGCTACTCTTCCTAACATGGCAGAGCGTACAATAACCTGTAATTCATTATCAAAGACATATTCAATAACAGGTTGGAGACTTGGTTATGTATTTGGAGACCAACGAGTAATTGACAGTGTTAAGAAAGTTCATGACTTTTTGACAGTAGGCGCTGCTGCGCCTCTTCAGGAAGCAGCAATTGTTGGACTAGAGATGCCCGATTCTTATTATAAAGAACTCCAAAAGGTATATACTAAAAAGCGTGATATATTTACATCCTATTTAGATAAAATAGATCTTAAATATACTAAGCCTCAGGGAGCATACTATGTTCTTGTTGATATCAGTGAATTTGATGCAACTGACGACAATAAATTTTGTGAATGGCTCTGTAAAGAAGTTGGTGTAGCAGCGGTTCCTGGATCTAGTTTTTTTAGAGAACCTATTAATCATCTAATTCGTTTTCACTATGCAAAGCAAGAAGAAACTTTACATGCTGCTGGAGAAAAATTGTTAACAATTAGAGAGGTTTGGAGAGCAAGAGGATACTAATT
>JAENWY010000027.1 GCA_016649775.1 Spirochaetaceae bacterium | reverse complement strand
CTCTAATGAGGGTTATTATTGTAGGAGCAGGAAGAAGGGGTTCTAGAATTGCTAGTAGATTATGCAAAGAAGGTGCCTATATTACTTTTATTGATAACAATAAAACACGTTTAGATAATGTATTAAATAAATTTGACTGTATGGGTTTTATTGGAAATGGTACTGACCTAGAAGTTCTAAAATTAGCAAATTGTAATGATGCTGATGCTTTTATAACTGTTACTGGTAATGATGAAACTAATATTGTTTCATGTGGATTAGTGGAAAGTCAATTTAAAGAAACTAAAACAATTGCAGCTATAAAGAATCTTGGTTGGAGTGGTAAAAACGGTATTCAAGGTGGTTCCCTTCTTGGAATCGATGAAATCATCAATCCTAATATTGTAACAGCTAAATCAATTTATAATATTCTACATAATGGTATTTATAATAATGTAACAACCTTCAATGATTCTCCTTTTATCTTATATAATTATACAGTAGGTAGATTTAATAACTTTGTTGATAAAACAATTATGGAAGTAAGGAAAGAATCTAAATTTAACTATATTGTAGCCGCGATAAAAAATAAGCATGGAACACTTATTCCAGAAGGTTTCACTCGCATTCATGATGGTGATATTTTATCCATGGTAGGGGAACCTAAAGAACTACAAACTTTGATGACAAATGTTTCTATAAAACACAAAGATAAAATGAAAGTTGTACTAGTTGGTGGTTCAATGATTACAAGGTTTTCTTAAAACTTTGTAGTCCTTCTCAATTGAAAAATATCACTTTAATTGAAATGAAAAAAGAAATATGTATTGAATTTGCAACTGAGTTTCCTCTAATAATAGTACTAAATGATGATGTTACAGATGATACAATTTTAAAAGATGCAAATTTAACCAATAATGATTTACTAATATCATTAACAGAGAGTGATGAGTTAAATCTAATAACTGCAACCTACGCAAAAAAGATTGGTATTATTAGATCAATTGCTCTTATTAGACATAATATTAACTATCTAAGTATGAGTGCCTATTTAGGAATTGATTCCATAATATCAACAACAGAATCAACTGTTGAAACAGTGTTAAGTAAACTAAGAGGCAAAAATATATCTTCAATCCACTCTATCTTTGGTGGAACCAAGGAAGTTTATGAGTATTATGTTGAAAAAGATACTCCTGTCTGTAATAAAAGATTGTCTGATATAAATATGAAAGGCCGTGGCATTATTGCTGCAATTAATACCAGTAATTCAAAACAAATAATTCCTGATGGTAATTATATTTTGAAAGAGGGTGACAATGTTTTAGTTAGTGTCGGTTGTGATAGTGCAAAGTTTATTCAAAAATTATTTATAAAAGGTATTAAGTAATGAATATTAAACAAGATTTAAGACTTCTTGCTTATATTCAAGCATTTATAGGTTTTTTTATGGGAATTCCAACCATAATGGCATTTGTACACCATGAAAAGCAGGCTTTAATTGGGTTTGCTTATTCCTATTTATTTATAGCTGCTTTCTGTATTTTTGTTGCAATTTTTAAAAGAAATCATGAGGATAAATCACTAGGAACTAGAGATGGATATTTATTTGTAACCTTTACTTGGATTCTTGGTGCAGCCTTTAGTGCTATTCCTTTAGTAGTTAGTGGTTCATATCCTGACTTCTCAAGTGCTTACTTTGAGGTTATGAGTGGTTTTACTACAACAGGTGCCACAGTACTTACGCAAATAGAGAATAATCCTTCTTCAATATTGTTTTGGAGATCTGAAACAAACTGGCTTGGGGGAATGGGTATAGTTGTATTGTTTGTTGCTCTTATTCCAAAAATTGGTAAAGGTGGTAACAGATTAGTTGAGGCTGAATCAGTTGGACCTACTAAAGATAAATTAACACCTAAAATTCAAAATACTGCACTAATCTTATGGGGTATCTATATTGGCTTTTCTATAATAGAAACAATTCTTCTTCTATTTGGTGGAATGAATTTATACAATTCCGTAACTGTTACTTTCTCAACAATAGCAGCCGCTGGTTTCTGTGTTAAAAATAGCTCTATTGGTACTTTTAACTCTGTCTATATTGATATAGTAGTTACTATCTTTATGATAATAGGTGGTGCAAATTTTGCATTATACTATAAGGCTATGACTGGTAAATTAAAATCAGTATGGAGAGATGGTGAACTTAGAGCTTATCTTTCAATATGGGGCGTTTGTACCTTAATTATTGCTATATTCTTATTTGCAAAAAATATTTATCCAACTTTTTTAACTGCTTTACGTTTCAGTGCTTTTCAAAATGCCTCTATTATAACAACCACAGGTTTTGCTACTGCAAATTATGTATTATGGCCAACTTTTGTCCAAATGATTTTATTAATATTATTCTTTGTTGGTGGTTGTGCAGGCTCTGCCGGTGGTGGTATTAAAGTTATTCGTGTAGTAGCTGTAGTAAAAGCTGCGGCTGTTCATATAAAGCAGAGAATTTATCCAAATGGTATCTTTCCTGTAACAGTTGGGCAAAATGTAATTGAGACAGATGTTTTATTATCAATTTCTGGATTTATTGCAATTTATGTTGTTACTGGTTTAATTGGTGGTGCAATAGCAGCTCTCTCTAATCGTGATATGATGACTTGTTTTTCAGCTTCCTTCCTTTGCTTAGGTAATATTGGTATTGGATTTGGAGATGTAGGACCAACTGGTAATTTTGCTTTTTTCTCTACTCCTCTTAAATGGATGTTTAGTTTTCTAATGCTTTGTGGAAGATTAGAGCTTTATACTGTTTTTGCAATATTTACAAGTAATTTCTGGAAGAGACGTTAAGAATAAATATTTTCCTTGCAATATTAGCTTAGTTGCTATAATAATTAATTATAGACAAGAGATAATATTTAATAAAAGGAGAGTAGTTATATGGCAATAGTAAAAGTTATATTAAAGGTTGATAATGAGAAATATGAACAATTTCTTAATTTTAGTTCATCCAAAAAAGTATGCTTTATCGAATATAAATATACTCCACATTCAAATGATAAAGTGGAAAGTAGAGCAAAGATCTTTCACTTTTCACAAGAAGTTATAGATGAATTTTTTGATCTTCTAGAAAAAGGTTTAGGTGATTCTTTTCAGAAATTACAAATATTAGATGGCGCTAAACCTTGGTTATTAACAGTATTATATGATGATGGTATTAAAAAGAGTTTTTATAATCCTAATGGATTTGATTTAATAGTTGATGATATAGGTCTTTCCGCTTTTTTAAGATTCCATTTAAATCTAGAAAATTTATTATTATTTGATAATAATGAGACTCCTTATAGTGGTGAAAAAATGGAAGCTAAATAATGTAATCGCATTTATTTATAGTGAACACTATTTAATATTATGTTATATTTACCTATATGAAATGTGTAATACAAAGAGTAAAAGATGCCTCTGTATCTGTTGATAATAAATTAATAAGTGAAATTAATGTTGGATTGTTAATATACTTTGGTGTTGAAAAGGGTGATAATAGAGATAAAGTTGAATTTTGTGTAAACAAAATATCTAAACTTAGAATGTTTGAAGATGAAAATGCTAAACAGAACTTAAGTGTAGCTGATGTTGGTGGACAAATATTATTAGTTAGCCAATTTACTTTATGTGCTTCCTTGAAAAAGGGAAATAGGCCTAGCTATGATATGAGTGAAAAGCCAGAAATAGCAAATGAATTATATGAACTTGCTATCAAAAAATTTAAAGACCTTGGTTTTGATACTAAATCTGGAATTTTTGGTGCTCACATGGAAGTTAAATATATAAATGATGGTCCTATGACCTTAATATTAGAAAAATAGTAAGAAATAAAATGAGTCAAAATAGTAAATACAAATTGTAGAACTATTTTGACTCTTATTAATTAAAAGATATACTTTGTTATTAATAAGATAAAGTGTTGCTAGTTACAATAGAGATGATTTAAACTAAGCATTATTACTTTAGATACAAAATAATATAATCTTATTTATTATAGGAATTCAATTATATTATTTTGAAATATGAATGATTTATTTTGGAGGAAATATGGAAAAGAAATATATTGAAGAAACTCAGAATTTAATAGATTTTATTAAAAAAAGTTATAGTCCATTTCATGTGGTTAGCAATGTTAAAGATATGCTAAACAAAGAGGGCTTCATTGAATTAAAAGAAGAAGAAAGGTTTAATATTGAGAAAGGTAAAAGTTATTATGTAAGTAGAAATAACTCCTCACTTATTGCTTTTAAAATACCTAATAAATATACAGGGTATTCAATTATTGCCTCTCATACCGACTCTCCATCTTTTAAGATAAAATCAAATCCAGAAGTTGTGGTAGATAATAAATACACTACACTAAATGTTGAAGGATATGGGGGGATGTTATGTGCTCCTTGGTTTGATAGACCCTTATCTATTGCAGGTAGAGTATTCTTAGATAGTAGTACAGGCGTAGTTGAAAAGTTAATTAACTTTGACAAAGATCTAGTTTCCATAGTTAATTTAGCAATACATCAAAATAAAGACGCAAATAATTCTTATAAATATAGTATACAGAAAGATATGCTACCAATTATTGGATTGGGCAATAAAAAAGGTCAACTAACTAATTTAATTGCGGATCAATTTAAAGTGGATCCTCTTTCAATTCTCGATAGTGATTTATTTTTGTATAATCGAATGGAAGGTACTATTTGGGGTTTTGAAGATGAATTATATTCAACTCCTAAATTAGATGATTTACAATGTGCCTATTCCTCTATCAGAGCTTTAATTGATACTCCTTTAACTAATACTATTTCTCTCTGTGCTCTCTTTGATAATGAAGAAGTTGGTTCTGGTACTAAACAAGGTGCTCTAAGTGATTTCCTCGTTACAATAATTGATAGAATTAGTTTTGCTCTTAATTTAGACATTGAAGAACAATCTATGATGCAAGCTGGTAGCTTTATGCTAAGCGCTGATAATGCTCATTCAATGCATCCAAATCATAAAGAGAAATGTGATATTACAAATCATCCTGTTGCAGGTGGTGGTATAGTAATTAAATATTCAGCAAATCAAAAATATACCACCGATGCGCACTCTGGTGCTATGTTTAAGAAGCTTTTGATTGAAAATGAAATACCTTATCAAGAATTTTTTAATAATAGCGATATTCCAGGAGGAAGTACTTTGGGAAATCTTTCTAATCAACAATATTCTTTAAAGAGTGTTGATATGGGAGCAGCTCAACTAGCTATGCATTCTCCATATGAGACAGGAGGAACTAAAGATACCTATTATATGATATCAGCAATGAAAGCTTTCTTAAAAAGATAAATTCAAGTCTTCTAAAATAGGTATTTGAATATAATAAATTTTTCACGTATCTGTTATAGAAGATTTATTTGTAGATATCTTTTATAATAAAATATCAATGCTCACAACTTAAGGAATAACTGGTAAGTCGTTTATGTAATAACCAATTATTCATTGCTTTAATGTAGTATATCTATCCTCAGAAACACGCGTAATGAGCTTAAGTTGTGAACATTGATAAAATATCTACAAATAAAAATTGAAAAATCTTTTTAACATTTGAAAAGTTGTAATAAAATAAAATAGCAACGGAATTTGGATGAATGTATTTAAAACTTTTATTTTGCATTATGAAAATAAAAATATTGTGCTAGTCTATAGACAGTAACAAGAGATGATAATATTTAGTGCATGTATAATGTAATATGTTGTAAAGTTTTGTAGCTCCAGTTTATTAACGCATTAATGCTGATTCTCTAGAAAATCCATTTTCTATAAAATTTTTATGAATTAAATGTTTCTGCATTTCCTTCTGTTTATACATATTTTTATCTGTTTTCTCTATTGTTTTTGATAGACTTTTTTTACTAGTTTTTAAATAAAAATGAGAACCTATAGCCATACCACAGTCTTTTTCTGTTGGAATAAAGTTTTTTTGTAATTCTTCAACAAATTCAAATAATTCTTCTTTTGAATGTGATGGTATTATACCAAGAAATTCATCACCACCGATTCTAAATAATCTACTACCTACGGGAAGTGCTTCTTTTAAATTTTTAGATAATCTTTTTAATAGATCATCTCCTGATTTATGACCAAACATATCATTTATGATCTTTAATCCATTAATATCGGCAAGAATAATACCAAAATGGTCGAGTTCTTGAGCTTCTTCTTCAATAAATCTTTCATAAGAATTTCTATTTTCAACTAAAGTTACAAAATCTATATAAGCCAATTTTTTTAGGAGTATAGCTTCATTTTCTTCGGTATTCCTTTCGATTAAGTTACCAATACTTTGGTAGATGAATATAGTAGCTGCTAATGCCAAGCCTGCGTGTAATATTGATACATTATTAATGTGAATATTAAGCAAAAGAAATATTTCCTCGACTACAACAGAAATCAATATACTAAATATAGCTAAGATACAGGAAAAGAGATTTTTCTCACCCTTTGAATATAATTTTATTGAAACAATTAATACAAGAATAATATATATTAAAATTAAGCCTCCAATTAAGGCTAAAAAAGTTGTATAAGGGATACCGAAAAATGAAATTATGAAAATTAAAATATATAGGAATAGAATCGCAAAAGCAAAATACTTTAAAAAATTATAATCTCCTATATTTTTGTAATTACTGTTAACGTAAAACCAAATGCAAAAAGGCAAAGAACACATAGCAAAAAAACTTATTTCCATAGGTAGTGCAGGATTAGTAAGTCCAATTACCTGTCTAGATATCGATTGAAATAATACCCAAGATCCTAAACAAATTAATAATAGCGATAAAGATAGTAAAAATGTGTTACTAATTGAGCGATTGAAAAATATAATATTCCCGAGAAACAAGAACCCAAAGGAGATTAAGATTATACCAAAGAATAACGAATTAAAGGATGAGCCAAAGGCTTGTTCTAATAAATAACCCTTGCTACCAATATAAATTGGATAAATATTGTGTGCAAAAGGATTATTTGTAGGACAATAAAGTTTAATTTTAAGTTGCTTTGTGCTACTATTGTCCGGTAGTTTTATGAAATGCCAATAACCACCTCCATAATCTTTAGTGGTTTCTGAATAAAAACTATATATTTCATTATTTGCTACTTCAACACTAACACTATAACCTGAAACTCTAAAAGCAATAAAAGATTTATCAATAAACTTTTCAGAAGGTAAAGTTGTAATTAACTCTATACTTTTGTCTTTAGTAGATGAAGAAAAAAAATACGGAAGGTTTGAATTTTCTATAAATTGTCCGTTTTCAAATATATTAAAACTAATATCAAGTTTATTTCCATAATCAGAAGCAAATATTCCAGGAGCATTTAAATTAGAACTTTTGAATATGTTGATAGAGAAACAAATAAAAACTAATCCAAATAGAATTAGCCAAATACCAAGTTTAGGTGATTTTTCTTTTTTTATCAACATAAATTTTATAATAATCTTAGCAAGATAATAAAGCAAGTATTTTTTCAAACAAAAGATAAAGCTTTTATAAAAATATGCGGTTTAAATAACAATCTTATAATAAGATTTTATATTTTAGTTGATATTCCTGGAGTTTAAGCCTGATAATCTTCAAATATAGGATAGTGTGTAAATGAAGTAATATTAAGGGTAAATTAAAAATGAGTTAAATTTATAATTATGAAGAGGAATTGTTGGAAGATTATATGTTTGTTTTAGATAAAAATAGAAAATATCAAGTGTAATCTTTATTTCAGGTGATAAGGATAAGTACAAGAAAATTACAAAACAGAGCATGATACTAAATACCTGCAACCTATTTTCCTCTAAAACCTTATATATTAGATTTTTATTTTTGTAATTTTTTGAATTGAAAAGATGAAAAATAAAATTATGAATGTTATATTGTTATTGCTTTCTCTAGTTTTCTATTAGCCGATTAATATATTTGTCTATTGAAGCAAAATGAGATATACAGGTTGTCATCTGTATTTATCAATTTAGACATTATATAATAATTTTATTATACAAATTAAAATTCAAAAGTATAGAAAATAATATTTTCTATACTTTTGTAGCTATAATATATAAATTCTTTTTACATTTTATGAATTGTTTCAAAGGAGATAACAAAAAACTGTTAACTATTTTTTCTATATTTAAATTAGTTAAAAAGCTTTTTGAAAATTAAAGGGAAAAGGTATGTTAGAAATATTCCAACTGTATTATATCTTACAAAAGCACCTATGTAATAATAACTAACTCCAAAAAGAGCTTTAATACCCACAATTATTAATAGAGAACATATTACTAATATAATTAAGCGGGCTATTTTAGTTATTGTTTTTCCATCTACTGAATAATTTATATATTTGCTCTCAAAAAAGAACCCAAAATAAGCTCCTCCTGCAAGCGCTATTGTTTTCAATAAATCGGAAAAAGCTACAGTATCTATTAAATTATTAGAAAGCAAAATACACAATATAAAAGATACTACAAAAAATATAGAACCAATCCTTAAGCTAACTTTTTGCTTTAGAGTTTTATCTCCTGAAATTTTGTAGAACACTGAATAAAGTATAAAAGATGAAGTTATACCAATTATTATCCCACCAAATACATCAATTGGCCAGTGAACTCCTAAATACATTCTACTAATAGCTACAAGTACAATGGTTGTTGCACAAATAATAGAAAGTGTTTTTTTCTTAAATGCAATTGCAATTGATGAATACATTGAAGAAGAAACACTAGCGTGACCTGATGGAAATGAATAGCCTGTTGCAGTCGACAATCGCTTTCCTTTAATTTCAGTTAACACCTGAAAAGGTCGAGGTGCTCTTACTATGGCCTTGATAATCCCCATTGCAATAGTTGCCGATAAAATTGATCCACAAATTGCAAACCCTTTTTTCTTATCAATTCCATATAAAATCCATCCTAATATAATTATTATGATAGCCTCTTCACCAAAGAAACTAGCAAGATTAGCAATTGAATCTAAAATTGGATTACTAATTGATGTAAAAAACATTAACATTTCTTTTTGCATAAATACTCCATTGCTATTATATTATGTTAATCTGTAATATATTTCAACGAAAAGTTAAACTTTTTATCCCAATGTAATATACATAAACAATTAATATAAGTTAAAATAATATTAAATTTATGTTAGAAAAACATTAACAATTAATGTTGGTGATAAAAAAATTAATAAATCGAAAGGGATATTAAAATCTACTTCTGATTTAGAATGATGTATTGTCAATATTTTGCTGCTAAATTTTAGATAAAAAAGGAAAGAGTCATGAAAGAGGGTCTTACAATTATCTTTGGATTACTCGGTGGTCTTGCTATATTTATTTATGGTATGAACTTAATGAGTGAAGGGCTACAGAGAGTAGCGGGTGAGAGGATGAAACAAATCCTCGATATCCTAACAAAGAATGTTTTTTTTGGAGTTATTGCTGGTGCATTAACGACAATGGTTTTACAAAGTTCTAGTGCCACAACTGTTATGGTTATTGGTTTCGTTAGCGCTGGATTAATGACATTGCCACAAGCTATATCTGTTATTTTAGGTGCAAATATTGGTACAACAATTACAGCACAGTTAATAGCTTTTAAACTTACTGATTATATTTGGCCCATTTTATTCATGGGTTTTTTATTACATTTAGTTAGCAAAAAAGAAAGAACAAGGGATATTGGTTTAACTATCTTTGCTTTTGGTCTTTTATTTGTTGGTTTAGAGACAATGGGTGATTTGATGAAGCCTCTTGCAAACTCTCCTGTATTTGTTAACTTAATCTCTAGAGTATCACATGTGCCTGTATTAGGTATGTTGGTAGGTACTGGGATGACAGTTATAATTCAAAGTTCTTCAGCAACTGTTGCCGTTCTTCAGAATTTTGCAAGTACGCCTGGGCCAGATGGTACGAGTTCTATGTTGGGGCTATATGGATCAATTCCTATTTTATTAGGTAGTAATGTTGGTACTACAATTACAGCTTTGCTTGCTTGTATTGGACAATCAAATAATGCTAAGAGGACTGCAATTGCCCATAGTATATTTAATATAGTTGGTTCTATATTATTCTTATTTATATTAGCACCCTTTACAAAGTTTGTTATGTTGATATCTCCAAAAGGTCCTGAAATTTCTATTATTTCAAGACAGATAGCTAATGCGCATACTTCATTTAATATTATTAATACATTAATCTGGATGCCGTTTGTCTGGTTGATGGTAAAAATTGTTACATTTGTTATTCCAGGAAATGAAGAGGAAGAAGAGCCAGATATTGCTCAACCTTTATTTATAGATGAAAAGATATTAAATCAGCCTGTATTTGCCATGAGGCTTAGTCAACAGGAAGTTATAAATTCTAGTAATATGATGAGAAATACTTTCAAAAAAACTAAATCAGCTATTGTTCCATTTGATAGAGATAGTGCAGAAGATTTAATTAAAACTTGGAAATCAATTCGGAATCTTCAAAGAGATGTTCAGCACTATCTATCTCGTATTATCAGTATTGGTACTCCTACAGAAGGGCAAACAAATGCAATTACTGAATTGCTTTTAGTTACCTCAGGTTTAGAGAGAATTAGTATGCAATCAATTGATTTACTTGAAGATATGATTGAATTAGATAGTAAGGGTTTATCCTTCTCGGATATAGGTGAAAAAGAACTTAAGGATAGTTTAGAAGCTATTGGAGAGTTAATGAATGCAGCCTTTGAAGTCTTAAAATCAGGTGATGATGTAAGTATCTTGATGGCTATATCTACAAGAGAGAGAATAGTTGATTTTGAAAAGGTAATGCAAGATAACCATATTATTAGATTAAATAGTGGTGCCTGTGATCCAAAAATGACACCATATTTTAATGCAATACTTGGTAATATTACTAATGTATCAATCTATTGTATTGATATATGTCAATCTCTAAGTTATGGTTTAGATGTTGAATCAGAAGATAGAGTTAAAGTAAGAAGTTAATATATTAAATATTAAATATAAAAGGATTCTGGGCTACGCTTAGGATCCTTTTATTGTAGGATAAAATTATGAGTGAATATAAAGAATATACAATTGTTATAGTAAGACATGGTTTTTCCCTTGGAAATAAATTAAAAACTCTCAGTGGTCAAAGTAATGTGCCTTTAATGGAACAAGGTAGAAAAGAATTAAAAAAACACAGAGAAATGTATGATTATCCTATAACTGATTTAAATTATAGTAGTGACTTATCAAGAGCTGTTAGTACCTTTGAAACTTTGTATGAGGGAAAAGGAAAGTTAGATGGAGTCTTTCCACAACTTAGAGAAATTAACTTTGGTGGATGGGAAAATAGACCTTTCGATAGTGTGATTTTTAAAGATTTTTTTGGAAACTGGATACAAGATATTTATGTAACAGATAGTGAAACTTTTGAACAAATTAAAACTAGAATGATTGGATTTTTCAAGATGACCATAATTGAATTACAAGAAGAAAATCTTCACAGTGCAACCCTTGTATCTCATATGATAGCTATTAGATGTTTATTAGTTGGTTTAGGTATTTATAAGAAAGAAAATTTCTTCAATATTAAAACACCAAATGGACTAGGCTATAAAATTAATGTTCTATTTGATGGTGAAAATATTAAGATAAAATCTTTTGTTGCAATAAATCAATTATTAAAGTAAAATAAAAAAAATACAAAGACGTATTATAACTTAATCTAATCTCAAAGATAGTTCTGCGGTAAAGATAAAGTTCCTAATCTAATAGGTTAGGATGTCTTTATTTTTCTCTTTTCTTTGGATTAAAGGGAATAAAGATGGAAACTCGGTTAGCAATTATCGCTATTATTATTGAACATAAAGATTCAGTACCTCAAGTAAATGAACTACTACACTCTTGTGCGCCCTTTATTATTGGACGTATGGGAATGCCATACCCAAAAAAAAGTGTTTCAATTATTACATTAATTATTGATGCCCCTCAAGACATCATTAGTACTCTATCTGGTAAACTTGGTCAGATTAAAAATGTATCAATCAAAACAACTTATTCAAAGGTATAATCATGGCAAATTTAAATTCAGCACCAAGAAGTTTAAGACTTCACATAGGATTATTTGGGACTCGTAATAGTGGTAAATCATCACTAATTAATTCATTAACAAAACATAGTACTTCTGTGGTATCTCCCATAGCTGGAACAACTACAGATCCAGTTTATAAATCAATTGAACTTTATGGACTAGGTCCTTGTGTAATAATAGATACTGCAGGTTTTGATGATGAAGGTGAATTGGGGGAGTTAAGAGTAAAAAAGACTAATGATGCTTTTAAAAGAACCGATGTTGCTTTATTATTGTTTCCACTTGATAAAAAAGATTTCAGTAAGGAATTTGTATGGGCAAAAAAGATTCAAGATTCTAAAAAACCTTTGGTTGCTATTATCTCTAAAGCTGACTTGGTAGAAGATTCTAGTTTTCTTGAAAAGAAAATTAAAGATGAATTAAAAGTAAGCTCATTAGTGGTTTCTGCCTTTGATGAAAAAACACAACATAAAGTTAGAGAAGCTATTATTAGGGTTCAACCTGATCGAGATGCAAGATTAAGTATTGTTGATACTCTAGTAGAAAAAGATGACATTGTAATGCTTGTAATGCCTCAACAAATTAATGCTCCACAAGGAAGATTAATACTTCCACAAGTTCAAACAACCCGAGATTTATTAGACCATCATTGTATAATTATAAGTGTATCTTCAGATGAAATTGATAATGCTTTATTAGCACTAAAAAAAGAACCTAAATTAATTATTACAGATAGCCAGTGTTTTCCACTTGTTTATTCAAAGAAACCAAAAGGCTCTAAATTAACATCTTTTTCTGTATTGTTAGCAGGAGTTAAAGGTGATGTCGAAGAATTTGCAAAAGCTGCCAGTATAATTGATAGACTAACTCCGTCTTCTAAGGTATTGATCGCTGAAGCTTGTACACACGCTCCACTAACAGAGGATATTGGAAGAATTCAGATTCCTAGACTACTTAGGGATAAGATTGGTGACTCACTACAAATAGATGTAGTCAGTGGTACTGATTTTCCTGAAGATTTATCAGGTTATGATTTAATTATTCACTGTGGTGGTTGTATGTTTAATAGAAGCTATATGATGAGTAGATTAAATGAAGCCAAAAGTCAAAATACTCCTATGACTAATTATGGAATTACAATTGCTCAGTTGTCAGGTATATTGGCTATGATTGAATTGTAGAAATAGAAATTCAATTTAGTGCAAAATAAATAAGTTTTTATAAATTTTATAAATATGAGATGAATATTTCCCCAAAATGTTCATCTATATTAAATATTAACTTAAGTCAAAAGTGTATGAAGATTTAAATTCTTATAATCAATAATTATAAAGCATCAAATGATATAGCATTGTATAAAATTAAAATTTATTTTACACATATCTATAAATAACAGGTGTTTTATATACATATTTAATATTTAATATTCATATTAGTATTCGTTCAAATGTATTTAACTAGTTGCTTTTATTTATTGACATCAAATATTACTTGTGGTATTATGTTGATGTCTGACAGAGGGTCGGTTAATTATATCCGTTATTATACTTTTTAGTTTTTTTTGTTCACCCTCTGTTATCTTTTTACCATTGTTGTTTTCCCCCTCTTTTTGAGGTGATGGTGGTAATACATGTCGTTCATTCGACGTCCTTCTTAAGGGTGCAAGCTTGAGGGGGGTTTTTTTTAATTTGTAAAAAATTAAAATTTCAATTTTTTATTGTTAATCCTATTTATTCGTGGTATTTTTAACTATACCTAGGGAGGGTACAGAGCATGAAAGTTATAATAGTTGGAAACGGTCCTGCAGGGAATTCAATTGCATCGAAGCTTGATAAAGCTGGTGTTGAAGTTGAGCTATATAGTGATGAAGCTGTAGGCTTTTATAGTAGACTAAGACTACCCAGTGCTCTTGGTGATATCAAAAAATTGGAAGCTTTATGTTCAAAATCAGATCCTAAGTTTCTTAAACATTTTGGTGTTATAGCGATAAATAAAGAAGAGAAAACTGTACTTTTATCTTCAGGTGAAAACTCGAGTTATGATAAATTAGTAATTGCAACTGGCTCTAATGCTAAATGCTTCTACACTGATTCTGGATTAAAGGGCATATTTACTTTAAGAACATATCATGATGGTATTCAATTAACAAAAAAATTATCAGATCCTGTTGTAGTTCTTGGTGGCGGCCTTTTAGGCTTAGAAACTGCTTTAGTTATTAATAATCTTGGTTTTAGTGTAACCGTTGTTGAAGGTGGGGCACATGTTCTCTTTCGCCAATTAGATAAACAATCTGCTAGTATAATAACAGAAAAATGTACATCTCGTAATAATTTTAATATTATCTGTGGTGTTTTTGCAGATAAAGTTGAAGGTAATAAAAATATAGAATCAATTGTATTGAAAGATGGTACAGTTCTTCCTTGTAAAACACTTGTTATTGCTGCTGGAGTTATTCCATCAACCTCATTAGCAAAGAATTGCGGTCTTGATATTGATAGAGCTATTATTGTGGATGATACTTGCAAAACTAGTGATGATAATATTTATGCTATTGGAGATTGTGCACAATACAATGGTATTTGTCCCGGTTTAATGCCT
>JAENWY010000138.1 GCA_016649775.1 Spirochaetaceae bacterium | reverse complement strand
TAGAAACAAAATTGTAAAAATATATTATCAAAACTAACATTTTTAATACTTATTTTTCTTGCATTATTATTTTAATACACTCTATACTGCAGTCATGGATAAAGTAAAATTAATTAAAAATAATGTGATTGGAAATATATTTCTTGAAGATGGCATTGAAGATGAATATGCTTTTAGAAACAAGCAAGTTTCTAAAAATAATTGGAGAGTTCTTAGTACTGAGGAAAAGGTTATATTAAAAACAAATAATAATATAATTGAAAGCTATGATAAGTTTTTTGTATCAGAAATTTTTGATCCTAATCTTATTAGAAACTCTTATTTCTATGGTCTAGTAAGAATTGGAAATATTTCTTCTGAAATATTGAGGTTCCATGATTTAGAATTATTCCAGGGTATAGTTAATAGCACTATAATTAATTGTGATATTGGTAATAACTGTGCAATTCATAATTGTGCTTATATTAGCCATTACATCATTGAAGATAGAGTAATGCTTCATAATGTTGATGAAATACAAGCCACCAATCATGCTAAATTTGGTGTTGGTATTGTTAAGGATGGTGAAGACCCTGAGGTAAGAGTTGATATTTCAATCATGAATGAATCTGGTGGAAGAAAAGTATATCCTTTTGTTGATATGACTTTAGCTGATGCTTGGCTTTGGGGAAGCTTTCGAGGCGATCTCTCTTTTATGAGGAAATTGGATGAATTCACTATTAATACTATGGATAGTAAAAGAGGCTATTATGGTAGAATTGGAGAACAGTGTGTCATTAAAAGTACCAAGACAATTAAAGATGTAAATTTTGGACCTTGCTCCTATGTTAAAGGTTCTAACAAACTAAAAAATCTAACCATTAAATCTTCTGAAGCGCGAAGTACTCAAATTGGTGAAGGTGTAGAGTTGGTTAATGGTATAGTTGGAGTTGGTTGTCATATTTTCTATGGTTGTAAAGCTATTAGATTTGTTATGATGGATTCCTCTAATCTAAAATATGGAGCTCGATTAATTAACTCAATACTTGGAGAAAATTCAACAGTTAGTTGTTGTGAACTATTAAATAACTTAGTTTTTGCTGGTCACGAACAACATCATAATAACTCCTTTCTAATTGCTTCCAATATTCAAGGCTTATCGAATATGGCAGCAGGGGCAAATATTGGTTCTAATCATAATAGTAGAGGAGCAGATGGTGAAATTGTTGCTAAAAGAGGTTTCTGGCCAGCTCTATCTAGTACTTTAAAACATAACTGTAAATTTGCATCCTATACATTAATTGCCAAAGGCAATTATCCTGTAGAACTAAATCTTAAGTTCCCTTTTTCTTTATTAAGTTGTGAAGGTGATTTAAGATTAGTAATGCCTGCTTATTGGTGGATGTATAATCTTTATGCTCTTGAGAGAAATAGTTTTAAAGTTAAGCAAAGAGATAATAGAATAGTTATTAATCAAATAATACATAGTGAATATTTAGCACCTGATACTGCTATTGAAATATTAAATGCTAGAAGTAGTTTAAGAGTTCTTGTAGCTAAAGCCTGGTTAAAAGGCAAAAAAGAAGAAGCTTCTTATAGTACTGAAGAAAAATTACAAGATTTAGGACATTCTCTTTTTCATGGAGACTCTAATATTGTAGATAGCCTAGAAATTGTTAGTTATGATATTGAGAATTCTAATAAACCTGTAATTATTTCTAAAGTTTATAATGCTTATGCGGCCTATGGTGAAATGTTAATTTATTATGGAGCAAGAACTATTGCTAAATGGATAGCTAAAACAAATGAAACTTTATCTGAAGTTCAAGATAAAATAGTTGCCTCTCTTGAACCTTGGATTAATGTTGGTGGACAACTTGTTCCTAGAAAGAAAGTTGATTTACTACGAGAAGATGTTTCTATAGGAAACATAAGTAGTTGGGAAGAAATGCACTCTGTTTATAAACAATGGGGCAGTGAATTTGAAAAGGATCAAGTTGCAAATGCTTTAGGAATTCTTATAAGAATTCTAAATATTAATTATATTGATTCTGTTGATTGGGATGTTATAAAAATGAGAGCTAAAAAAACTAGAATTTACATAGAAAATCAAGTATTTGAAACAAAGGTTAAAGACTATAATAATCCCTACAGAGATATTACTTTTAGAGATAATAATGAAAGGGATATAGTATTAGGAGTTGTAGAAGAAAATCCTTTTATTAATGAGAGTGTTGAAATTACAAAGACTTTAATTGCTCAATTAGAGGATGTAAAATTCTAAGATTGAATAGTTAGCACTAATAAATTATATATATTACTTTTTTGTAATGTTTTATAATTTATAGCAATGCTCACAACTTAAGGAATAACTGATAAGTCTTTTACGTAATAACCAATTATTCATTGCTTTAATGTAGTATATCTATCCTCAGAAACCCTCGTAATGAGCTTAAGTTGTGAACATTGATTTTTTTATATAAAATTGTACTTCTAAGTTAACTCTAAATATATTCTTAAGCATTAATACAAGTATAGATAATATTAAAATAAAATATTTGTATTTCTTTTAAAAGAATCTGATTCTATTGACGATTAATTAACAATAGTTCAATTATTAAAAAGATAGATTAAAATATCTATTAGGAGAAATTTTATGAAATTTGGCATAGAAAATTTAGGAATTATTAAAAAAGCCAGTTTTAATTTAAATGCTCTAACAATAATTACTGGTGATAATAATAGTGGTAAAACTTATATTACCGAAGCCGTTTATGGTTTATTAAAGGAATTAAGAAGTAAGCTTGAAATTCATTTATTAGAGAAACATATAGACAGACTAGAAAAAAATAAAAAAGTAGAATTTTTATTTGATGAATATCAGGATTATGTAATTAAAGATATTAATAGGATAGTAAAATCTTACCAAGAAGATAAATTATATAAAATCTTTGCAAGTAATAAAGAACATTTTGAAAAAAGTAAAATTATATTTGAATTAATTTCCTTTGATTTTTCAAAATCAAGCAATCTAGAATTCAAAACTCAATTAGGTAAATATTCCATTACTAATAATCAAAAACATATTAATATAATTTTAATAAATGATAAAATAGAAGAAACAGTTAAAAATCGAATTGATGTCAAAGATATTTGGAATATGGCATTTTCGGTTTTTATAACAGAAAAGTTATTTAAAAAAGTAGAGTATTTTTGTGCTGAAAGAAGTAGTATTGATCAGTTTCAATTAGATATTGATTCTAATAGAAGTAAATTAATAAATACTCTTCAAAATAATGATGATATAGATGTAAATTTATTATTAGAAAATAAAACAGGTAAATATCCTCTTGTAGTTTCTGATTATATAAATATGATAAGAGATTTAAGAAATAATGGAAATAATTTTGAAAACAAACTTGCTAATTCTATTATACTTAAAAAGGCTAATAAATTAATTGGGGGTAATTTTGAAGTACTAAATGATAAATTTTTATTTCACCCAAATACTGATTCAAATTTGCAATTATTACTTTCAGAAACTTCAAGTTCAGTATGCTCTCTCTTAGGCTTAAATTATTTTTTATTTAGAAACTTACCGGGCAGTATACTATTTATTGATGAGCCCGAGATGAATCTTCATCCAAAAAATCAAAGAGAACTTGCTCGTTTAATAGTTGCTATGATGAATTTTGGGTATAAAGTTATTATATCTACACACAGTGATATAATTATTCGAGAAATAAACACAATGATTCTTTTTAATTATACAACTAATACACATATACTAGAAGAAGAAGGTTATTCTAATTTTGAAAAACTAGATTTATCTAAATTAAATTGTTATACAACTAAAAAAAATGAAGATAATTTAACTTATTCTTTAGAAAAAATTAAGGTGAATAAAGATACTGGAATTGAAATAGCCTCATTTGATAATACCGTTGAAGAAATTAATAGAATTCAAGATAGATTACTTTAGGAACATAAAGGCTTCAGACTATTTTTCTTGATGAAGATAAAGAGAGCTACCGCTTAAAATTACAGAATGTTAATTTAGATGATAGTTTAATAATTAAAGGGGATAATTTAATTAAATTAGATGGCCTTTTTTCAGGAAACGAAAATGAACTTGACTTGACAATTCAAGAATTAAAAAAAACTTGCAACTCTAGTACACCTAAGGATATTAACTATCAATTGTTAGGAGGAATCTGTCTTTGCAAAGTTATTGAAAAATTTTCAAAAGCATATTATTCCTTAGATCTTAGTCAATACTTTAATAAAATAGGAATTATTAAAATTATAGTAAATAATAGTCGGCGGGGGACAAAATTTGAAAGAAATACGTGTAATAGTTCAATAGATGAAGTAATTTTAAAATATGAATCTATTAGTACTAGGTAAATGAAGTTTATGCAAAAACTGTTACAATGGACCATTTACTTAAAAAAAGTAAATTTATTAAAATTATACAATAATAAATATTTCATTCATCTGAATTCAATTCTGATATGGACTCATTTTAGTTTACAATTAGGATTCACTGCAAACTTATAGGTTAACAATATAAGGAGAAACTATGAAAATCATAAAAAGAGAAGTAAAACTTGTGATTAAACATCTTATTCCCCTTA
Organism: Spirochaetaceae bacterium; assembly: GCA_016649775.1. GTDB lineage: Bacteria > Spirochaetota > Spirochaetia > Sphaerochaetales > Sphaerochaetaceae > Pleomorphochaeta. Next base: position 1,889 of record JAENWY010000138.1, on the reverse strand, counting down.
GAAAAGATGTGAAGGTATTTCAAAATTATTCAATGTATTTCTAAATTATAAGAATTAGCTGAAGAATTTGGAGTTGGAACTAAAAAAATATTAAAATGGGTTGATAATAGCAGAAAATCCTTGCACAGTGTTAATACTTTAATTTAGAGAATGAACATTTAGGTGTAATGCTTATATTCCAATTGATATTAAATATAGAATTTAAAAAGACTTTTAAATAGTTGTCTTAGGTTAATTAGAAATGAATGTTACAATTTTTCAAATTGGAATTTATTCCTTTTGGGTTTATCCGTTAATCTATAATAGGGATATAAATTTTGTTAAACTTAACTTTTGGAAACCCAATTTCTGTATAATTTAATTAATAATATTCGAATTAAGCTTTTAAATCATGTTTTGTATCATAATTTCTCACCACTGTGCAAAGATGGATTATAAACTTTTAAAACTTTATAAGAACGTAACCCCCAAAATTAATTTTAATTAATTAAATTATTGAACAATATGCAATTAAAACTTTTTTCATTAAATCTCTAAAAACCCACTAACTTTATGATTGAGCCTTTAATTTATTAAAATTGAGATTGTAAAAGAATGATTATCATTACTGAATGCCTTAATTTTACCTTTATTTTGAGTTATAATTTCTTTTGCAATTGAAAGCCCAATACCATGTCCACCTAAGTTACTGTTTCTACTAGAATCACTTCTATAGAAACGATCAAAAAATTCCTCATGATCACCGGGTTCTATATCCTTGATGCTGTTTTCTATTTCAAACAATATTTTCTTATTTTGTTTTTTTAGTTTAATAGAAACCTTATTATCCCCAGAGGTATATTTTAGAGCATTTTCTAGAAGTATAGATACTAATCTTTCTATAGAATATTCATTTGCATTAATTTCAACATTTTCATCACACTCAATATCCATTGTTATACCTTTTTTATTAAATATAGGTTCAAACCCGGTTAAGGTATTTTCTAATATTTCTGAAAAATCAATCCTGTTTTTTATTAAATCTGTCGTGTGTTCCTCCATCTTTAAAAGTGTTACAAGTTCATCAAGTAGATCTTTTAGATAATGTATTTGCTTTCTAATACTTTTTGTCCATTCATTTTTTCCATAATCAATTTCTACAACTTCAGTATTGGTTTCAATAATTGCAAGTGGTGTTTTGATTTCATGCATGATATCAGTCATAAATCGTTTTTGTTTATTAAAACTTTCTTCAATTGGTTTGACCGCAGGTATTGTTAAAGCTTTAACAAGAAATAAAATTCCAAACATACCCAAAATATATACAATGAGAGAAAATATTGAATTGTATTGCAATGTATATAAATCGGACTGAGCATCAATAAAAGCAATTTGATAATTATCTGTATTACTAGTTACTAAATATCTATAATCTTCAATGAACCCTTTCTTTTCTCCCTTAGCTAACGCGTTAGATCCTAATTTGATTATATGCTCAACAGTAAGAAACGAAAAATTATCTTTATTGTATTTTATAAGATCTCCATTATTATCTAATTCAACATAAAAAACTTTATTCCTTTGATTTCTCATAAAAGACTTTTTTTGACCTGTTGGTTGATTATTTCTATTTTGATTATTACTATCAGCTGTAATTGTCACTTGATTGGATAACATCTTATCCATTCTATTTGTAGTGTTATAATAATTAAGAATATTTATAATTGCTAAAATAATAAATAGTATAATTCCAGAAGAAATCATGGATACTTTAATGAAACGTTTTTTTATAAGTTCAATCAATTACTTTCCTCCAAACGATAACCTAGATTTCTTTTACCTCTTATCGTTACATTAGAACCACATCTTCTAAGTTTTTTTCTGATATTTGAAATATCTACCCAAACAAC
>JAENWY010000006.1 GCA_016649775.1 Spirochaetaceae bacterium | reverse complement strand
AAGAACAGTAGATGGATCTAAAAAGATATTAAATTCTAGATTTGCATTATGGAAAAATCCCAATAATTTAACAAATAATCAAGAAGAAAAGATTGCTCTAATCAAGGTTACAGACAATAACCTATATAGAGCTTATCAACTAAAAAGGAAATGGTTAAGTTGGTCACAAAGATGCAGAATACCGAGTTTTGTTAAATTAAATAAAGCAATTAAAGAGAATTATGATTCAATTTTATCAACAAAAAAGCATCACATAAGTAATGCAAAAGTAGAGGCTTTAAAAACATAGACAATTTACTAAATTCTGTGTTATTCTTCTGTGGCGGCTTTAATATTGTTTTACCAAACAGACAAAAGTCTTTGGGTAAATAATTTATTTAGTATATAATTAACAAGTTACCCATTGAATGTCATGAAGAGCCTTAATAATTAATCAGGCTTAATTAAGCTCTACTTTCAATCATTACTTTAGTCCAATAAGAACAGCTCTAATAGGAGAGGCCTCAACGCCTGGAATAAGAATAGGTAAAGCTGAAAGAAAATATTCACCTTCTTTTATATTAGCAAGGCGTAATCCCTCTAGGATATGAATACCTTTATTCATAAGCAGAATATGAGTTTTATGATCACTTTGATTCCGTTCAATGCCTAACCCATCAGTACCAACTCCTGCAATATTCTTTTCTACAAGATAACTGGCTCCACTTCTATCAAGATAAATAAACTCTTTTTCTAAAATGTCTTCTGTAGAATTTTTTGTTTTTAATAGAATAAAGCTTCCACTTTGTATATTTTTATCAACAAGGTCTTTTTTCCCAATAGAAGAAGTACATTCACTCAAATCAATGACACGACATTTAGTAAGGAGCTCTTTTATATTTAAGGATTCAACAGTAGGTCCGCCTTCAATCATATGGAGTTTGCTGTCAATATGACTACCAGTGTGCATATTCATTTTAATAACACTTTCATAGGTAGAACCGGTTGCAAAAGTACTTTGTGTTGTTATTAAAGGACGTTTTTCTTCTTTGCCTTTAAATACTGGCATATCCTGCGTAATAGGCATTGAAATATCATATACCTCTGATGTATCTATATTCATAGTATCTCCTCTTTAGTAATTATTTATTAAACAGTTATCCAATTACGGCCATCTTTTTCTATAAGATCGAATGCTCTTTGAGGGCCCATACTCCCCGCTTTGTAATTAGGTAAGTCTATTTTCATTTGTTCTCGATATTTAATAATACGATCTGCTATAGCCCATGCGGATTCTACTTCATCCCATCGAGAAAAAAGGGATGCATCACCTCGTAAGATATCATGTATAAGTCTTTCATAGGCTTCTGGCGTATTACCCTGATCTGGAATAAATGAACTCGTATCCATTTTTGCTGGAACAATGTCATTATGAGTTGTAAAATCTTTGGTATTGAACTGAAAAAATACACCTACATTTGGTTGAATATGCAATATTAATAAATTGGGTTGTTTTACTCGATTTTCTTTATAATACAGGGTATTCGGAAGATCTTTAAATTGTACAATAATTTCACCAGAAGTTGTCCCCAGTCGTTTACCAGTTCTAATATAGAAAGGAACTCCTGCCCATCTAAAGTTATTAATATGCATTTTAAGTGCAACAAATGTTTCTGTTTCTGATACATGATTAACGTTCTCCTCATCACGATATGCAGATACTTTTTCACCATGTATTATGCCCTCACCATACTGACCAAAAATAACATTCTTTTTTAAAAACTCATCACTTATTTCTTCTATGGATTCAAGAACTTTTTGTTTCTCATTTCTAATAGAATCCATATTTAAATTGACAGGAGGTTCCATTGCAACAAGACTCATTATCTGCATAATATGGTTTTGAAACATATCACGCATAGCTCCAGACTGTTCATAGTAATTAGCTCTGCTTCCAATACCCAACTCTTCGGTAAGTGATATCTGAATATTATCAATATGCTTATTATCCCATATAGATTCAAACACAGAATTGCAAAACCTAAGAACCATGATATTCTGAATCATATCTTTACCAAGATAATGGTCTATTCGATAAATATTTTTCTCTGAAAATACCTTAAGAATGCTTTCGTTTAATTTAGTAGCAGTTTCAAGATTTTTTCCAAAAGGTTTCTCTATGACACACCTACAAAATCCAGAACAATCCTCATTTAGCTTTCCTTTTTGAATACCTTCTACTATTGTTTCAAAGTATAAGGGAGCAACAGCTAGATAGAATACACGATTTCCCTCTGTACAATTATCTTTTTCTACTTTTCGAATAAAACTCTTTAAAACAACATATTCATCTAAATCTTTAAAATCGAACTTATGATAAATAATCATACTAGAAAGTTTTTGCCAGATTTTAGGGTCAACTTTATTACGTGAATATTTTATAATAGCGGCAAGAACCTCTTCTCGATATTGATCAGTTGTTTTATCTTGTCTACCAATTGCTATAATAACAAAATTTTTTGGTAATAAATCATCACTTACTAAATTATATAACGCACTCATAAGTTTTCGACGCGTTAAGTCGCCAGTAGCTCCAAAAATAATAAATACAGATGAGAGCTTTTCAGGGATACATCCAGATTCAGAATTCATTTTAAACCTCCAATTATACTATTTAATAAAGACTTACTAAGTCCACTGAGTATGAAAAATACCGTCTACATCAACACGCTTATAAGTGTGAGAACCAAAATAGTCACGTTGAGCTTGTAGTAAGTTCATGGGCATATTTTTACAACGATAATTGTCATAATAAGATAGAGCACTCGAAAAAGCACTTACTGCTATTCCAGATTCTATTGATTTTGATACAACTTTACGCCAATTTTCTTGATATGAATTAATACTTGAAACAAAATATGGTGCAGTTAAAAGATTAGACATTTGATTATTTTTATCAAATTCATGTGCAATTTCGTTAAGAAATTGTGCCCTTATAATACATCCACCTCTAAATATTTTGGCAATTTCAGAATACTGTAAATCCCAATTATTTAATTCTGAAGCGACTCTAAGCATACTAAAACCTTGAGCATATGCACATATTTTACTTGCATATAATGCACACCTAATAGATTCAATAAAATCATAATTTGTTATTTTTTTTCTAACTGGACCTTTTAAGACCTCTGAGGCTTGAACTCTTTCATCTTTCATCGCAGACAAATATCGCTCATATACTGCTGCAGTAATAGTTGGAAGAGGAGTCCCTAATTCAAGTGAAATTTGTGCCGTCCATTTACCAGTTCCTTTTTGCCCTGCAGAATCAAGAATCATATCAATAAGAGGCTTGCCTGTTTTATCATCTTTTTTCTTAAAAATTTCTGCAGTTATACCTATAAGGTAACTATTTAATTCACCTTTATTCCATTCACTAAAAATATCAGCCATCTCATCAGGCCTCAAACCCATGAGATTTTTCATGATACTATAGGCTTCACAAATTAACTGCATATCTGCATATTCAATTCCGTTGTGCACCATTTTTACAAAATGGCCAGCTCCGTTAGGACCTAAATAAGAACAACAATCTTTACCTTCAACCTTTGCTGAAATAGCGGTAAGAATTGGCTCAACAAGAGCATAGGCATCTTTACTTCCACCCGGCATAATTGAAGGTCCTTTTCTTGCCCCTTCTTCACCCCCAGAAATTCCAACACCTAAAAACTTAAAATTTTTACTATTGAGATATTCATTTCTACGGACAGTATCTAAATAATAGGAATTTCCACCATCAATAATCAAATCACCTTTTGCTAAATAAGGCAAAATCTGTTCAATTATTTGATCGACTGGAATTCCTGCTTTTACCATGAGTAGAATTTTTTTAGGAGATTCAAGACTTTCAACAAATTCTTTAATTGTAAAAAATCCTGCTACCCCAGAACCTGTATATTCGCTTAAAGCTATTTGTGTTTTTTCAGGTGTTCTGTTATATAATGAAACAGAAAACCCATGATCTGCAATATTATAGGCAAGATTTTTGCCCATTACAGCAAGTCCAACTACTCCAATTTGATTTTTCATATTTTTTCTCCTGCTACTATGCATACTTAATCTAAGTTATATATTTTAGAACTCATAGTTATAAGATAAAGTCATTTATCTTCTTTTGCAAGTCAAATATTTAAACAGGTACATGACATGGAAGACAGTTAGCAATAATATTATCTTTTATCAGAAAGTAGGGAACAAAAAATAAATGAAATTTTATGAATAATTTACGCTCATCCAAATAAAGACAGCTTTAATAGAAGTATTCTTGCAGAAACTCAAACTATTTTAGAACACAAAGAGATATCATGATTCAATTCCTTGGACTGAGGATATTGTAGCCATTTATCCAATTTGGTGAGGACTTGCCCCCGAAATATCGTTAAGAGTTTTATACAAAGTATTTGTTTCAGAGTTTTTCTATTTTGCACCAACAAAATAAATAATACATAATTGCCTATTTAAAGATAAAAAAGAGACCATTATTACTAAACAAAATGGACAGGCATAATTACTAAGAATAATGTATTATGGCGGACATAGCATATTAATGAAATGTAAAATTCAAATTATTGTGAAATAAAAAAATACGTTTTGTAGAAATTAATCAATCTGAAGCAATGAGTACAAAACGATTTTCTCACATTAAACACATATTAAAAAAGCTCTTTTAGAAGCCACTTTGTTTATTTATTTTTTACCACTAGATTTTGAAAGAAATTCTTCTTCAACTTCGTGAGCACCAGCATCGTAGAATTTTTGCTCTTTAGAATCAAGTTCATGAAGAAGACAAAGAAACTCACCGGCATGAACTTTTTCTTCATCCGCAATATCAAAAAGCACATTCTGGACTAGAGCATTATTGGTTTATTCAGCAAGGTGCGGATATAACTGAACTGCCTCATATTCCGCAACAATCATAAACCTTATAAATCGGATAAGTTCCTCAAAAGTAAGTTTTCTTTCACTTTTTTTACATCTAAAAGGTGTTCCAAATTCTGGCAGCTTCTTTCGTCTTATTATATTTAATTATCTAACATATATAAAATTATTTCTGAAACAAGATGCTATCAATACGATATATGACTTAATTTCTACAGATACATTCTAAAAACAATAATTTAATTGTGTAATAATTATAATATCCAATTTGATGCTACATAATATAAAAACTTGAATATTTGAAATAGGTTGTAGTGTCTATATTATTTTTTCTTAACAAGATATGCAGGAATTACTTCCTCTTGTAATTGGGGGTCTGTTACAATTCCACCATTTGCACTCATAACTTTCATTATAGGTTTAATTATTATAGTATTTGGATTATCATTATTTTGTAATTCAATTCTTTTTAAAATTAACTTAACAACTTCTTTACCAATTTCTTCTAATGGTTGATACATAGCATAATGACAAAAAGTTAATAAAGCTGAATCTCTCATAAAGTCATAACTAGCAATACATATATTTTTATACTGTTCATGAGGTACTTCAGCATAAAGATATGTTGTTGCACCTACATGAGTCATTTGGTTTTCTAATAGAAAAGCATTTGGATGATTTTCTGTATTTATAATTCTTTCCATAGCAGAATAACCATTTTGCAAGGTATCACCTTCTCTTATTACAAATTCTTCTTCTATTTTAAGATTAGACTCATTCATTGCCATTAGATAGCCACGATATCTCAATTTAGCATTCGATACATGTTCTAAACCACCTATAAATCCTATTCTTTTATGGCCTTCGGCTACTAAAGCTTTTGTTAGATGATAGGCACCATAAACATTATCACTCAAAACTAAATCTACATCTAATCCCTTGGCACTACGATCTACCATCACCATTGGAATTACAGTATCTAAATTTAAACTCATTAAATGTGTACAATCTTCTGAAATAGAAAAAAATATTATTCCATCTACATTCCTTTCTAATAACATTTTCATCTTTTTATATTCTTCTTCTTTAGAATGTTCACTTGAACAAAATATTAAAGAAAAACCTTGAACAGATAAACCTTTTTCAATTTCTTGAAACAAATCATTATAAAAAACATTTGAAAAATTCGGAGCTAAAACACCAATAAGTTTTGTAGTATTAGTTTTTAATGAACGAGCAGTAACATTCACTTGATAATTTAAATCCTTCAAACCTTTTTGTACTTTTTGAACAGTGTTAGGGTTTACTCCTAAGGCTCCATTAATAACACGAGAAACGGTGGCAGTAGAAACCCCTGCATATTTTGATACATCCTTAATAGTTGGATTATTATTCATCTTTTCTCCCTTTTTCCTTTTTACAAATAATATTATTAAGATTTTATTGTAATAAAATCAATAGAAAGAACTTTAAACAATTAAAGACGTCCCTTTTTTAGGAACGTCCTATATCATTCCATAGTTTTATATCAAATATTAATTATTTTTTGCATATTTTCTCATATCGAAATAAACAGCAATAATTATAATTGCACCTTTAACAATTTGTTGATAATAAGAATCAATTCCTAAGTATGACATTCCGTAGTTAATTAGACCTAAGGTTAATACACCAATAATCATACCAGGTACAGTACCAACACCACCAGTCTGTGATACACCACCAACAGTAACTGCTGCAATAGCATCTAATTCCATACCATTTGCAGTAAGACTGTTTGCAAGACCAAGACGAGAAGCTAAAAGAGCACCTGCACAACCATAAAGAAGTCCAGCAATTGCATAAACACTTACTAAATCATGTTTTACATTGATACCAGATACTAGAGCTGCTTGCCTATTACCACCAATAGCATAGTAATTAGAACCAAGCCTTGTATGAGCCATTAATATCCAAATAAGGAAGACTGCAATTGCTACAAAAATTGCAAGATTGGGAATAGGGCCAACAGTACCTTGAGCTATATGTTTATAGGTATCTTTTAAAGAACCAACAACAGCAGCTTTTGTATATATTAATTGTAATCCTCTTGCAATAGACATAGAACCTAAAGTTGCAATAAAAGGGTGAATATTACCATACGCTACTAAAATACCATTAAATGCACCAAAAAGAAGACCTATTGTAAGAGCTGCTAAAATAGGAACAAACAAAGGAAAATTTTGTCCTTTATACATTGCTGCTACGAAGGTTGGATCTTGAGCAAAAGAGGCTGCAACAGAAGCTGTTAAACAAACAACATAACCAATTGACAAATCAATACCCCAGGTTATAATAATCATACCAACACCTAAAGCAGCAAAAGCTCTAACACTTTCAGCAATTAATAAGTTCTTTATACTTGCCCATTTTAATATAGCACCCTGTGTTAATATAGATAAGACTAACAACATTAACACAAATGTAAACAACGTTGTATATTGGCTTGCCAACTTCTTTACACTAATTTTCTTAACCGCACTTTTATCCATTTTACTCGAACCCCTTTTTATTTGTATTGAGCTGCAAGGCGCATGATATCTTCTTGATTCATATGCTCGCCTTCAACTGTACCAGTATGTTTTCCACTACACATAACCATAATTCTATTACACATACCAATTAATTCTGGCATTTCACTTGAAACCATTATTATTGCTTTACCCTCTTTTACAAGTTTAGCCATAATGCAATAGATTTCATATTTAGCGCCTACATCAATACCTCTTGTAGGTTCATCCATAATAAGAATATCTGGGTTTGTCATTAACCATCTACTAACAATAACTTTTTGTTGATTACCACCTGATAGGTTCATAATTCTAGTTGCCATTGTAGGAGTTTTCGTATTTAATTCTTCATTATATTTTTTAGCTATTTTATCTAATTTATTATGATCTAATAGTCCAAATTTATTCCTATAATTCTTTAAACTTGCTAATGTCGTATTTGCGGTGATAGTCATCAAAGGAACTATACCAGAACCACGTCTATCTTCAGTAATCATACCAACACCAGCTTCAATAATTGCCTCAGGTTTAGTTGAAATAAATTCTTTACCATTAATCACAACAGTCCCAGAGCAAAAAGGTCTTATACCAAAAACAGCTTCCATTAATTCGGTTCTTTGAGCACCAACTAGTCCACTAAAACCAAGTATTTCCCCTTTTCTTAACTCAAAACTAATATCCTGAAATGATTTGGGATTGGGTGAGCATAGATGATTAACACTCATGATAACATCTCCTAATTCACTCTCTACCGGAGGGAATCTTTGAGTGGTTTCACGACCAACCATCAATGAAATTAATTGATCACTTTCAATATCTTTTGAATCATAAGTTCCAATTAATTTTCCATCTCTCATAACTGAAACTTCATCTGATATCTGAAAAACTTCATCCATTTTGTGTGTAATATAGATGACAGCTACATTTTGCTTTTTTAAGGTTCTAATAATTGTAAATAAATGAGCAACTTCATTTTCAGTTAAACTACTTGTTGGCTCATCCATTACGACAATAGTGGAATTGTAGGAAACAGCTTTTGCTATTTCACAACCTTGCTGTTGAGAAATTGATAATTTTGACATTTTTGAATTTGGATCAAAATCAAAATGTACTTTTTTTAATTCTTCTAGAGAATCTTCAATCATCTTTTGATGATCAATTGTGTGATACTTGGTTATAGGTTCTCTTCCTAACCAAAGATTCTGCGCGACAGTTCTTTCAGGAACATTAGATAATTCTTGATGAATCATTGATACACCAGCTTCTAAAGCATCCTTTGCACCATTAAAGTGACAGGAATTACCATATATTGAAATATCTCCACTATCAGCTTTGTAAATACCAAATAAACATTTCATAAGAGTTGATTTACCAGCTCCATTTTCACCCATTAGGGCATGAACGGAACCAGGCTTAACTTTCAATGAAACACCATCTAGTGCCTTTACACCGGGAAATTCTTTTGAGATGTTGCTCATTTCAAGTGCGTACTGTTGCTCCATGTTTTTACCTCTTTAAATTTTATGATAGAAAGCAATCATGTTTGCAGATTTCTCTACAAACATGATGATTGTTTAAAACTACATGAAGTCTTTGTAATTTGCCTTTGTAATAGGTTTGAAAGGAACTAAATAACATTGGCCAATTATTGAAGGATCATTTGCAGGAAGTTCATCAATAACTTGAGTTGAAGGAGCAATACCGTTAGCGGTCATACCATAAGCAACTTTACCTTGAGCCATTGTAGCTACTAAATCAAAAGCTGTTGCAGATTGACCTAGTGAATCTTGTAATACTGTACCATATAATTTGTCAGAATCCATAGACTTTAGACCATCAGCTGTGCCATCAATACCAATTACAGGAACAGATAAGATTGTACCATCAGATGCATCTGAATTAGTTAATCCGTGTGTGATTAATGATTCAACAGCACCAAGAGCCATACCATCATTTTGAGCAATTACTGCATTGAATTTGCCATCATGAGCTGCAATCCAAGTATCCATCTTTTCTTGAGCCATATCTGGAGTCCAGTTTGCAGTGTCTTTAGCAATAAAATTAACTGTATAACCAAGTTGTTTAGATTGATCAATGAATCCTACTTCACGTGAAATTTGTGCTGGGTGACCAAGTCTACCTTCAATGTATAATAAATTTAATACTTTATCAGGATTCTTTGCTGGATTAGCTTTAAAGTATTCATCTAAGATATTAGCTTGGAATTGTCCAGCAACTACTTCAGGTGATGATGCATAGAAGAATGTTTTACCAACTTTTAATGCTGATACTGAAGGTTGAATATTACTAAATGCAGCTCCACCACCAACTTCATTAATTTTTTTTGTCATTTGCTCTGTAGCACTAGTATCAACTGGAATAATTACAAAATATTTATAACCCCGAGTAATTAACATATTTAATTGATCTAACTGTTTTGCTTGATCTCCCATAGCATCTTGAAGATTTAGTTCAATACCAGCTTTATCTGCTAAAACTTTTAAGTTATCAGCGTAATTTTTAACAAACTGTTCATTCTGGTTACGAATTAAAGCTCCTACTTTGATTACCTTTTTGCTGGAAGCTGATGAACTTTCAGTATTACCATTAGCAAAACTGCTTGTAATAGCAATTGCCATAACCAATAAAATAGCTAACAATTTTTTCATAAACGATTCTCCTTTTTTCCTAATAAATTAGGAAGTTTAATAAAATATGTAAACGATTACATTTAGTTTACTGAATATTATTCACATGAGAAATTGAATTTGTCAAGAAAATATGTAAACGATTACATTTATTTTAATTATTTTACTAAATTTCCATTTTCGTTAAGGGATTTACTTTACACTTGTATAGATTGACTCAAAAAACTGAAATTTGTTAGAATCATTAAAAAATTAAAACACGTATCAGCAGGTGGTTGGTAAAAACCTTATTTTTAGATGTTAAACGTTGATATTACCTAAAATTCACCAAACATCGTTCTTTGTTGTATACTTACTAAAAAAAATTCTCAATTAAATTGTCTTTAAGTATAATAGTCACTTACACATTAAAGTCTAATAAAATTTGTAAATTATTTCTGGTAATATCTTATTTGAATTTATAACTTGTTTCAAATTCTATTTTTTCGTTAATTAGCTTTAAATATACCAACTGTATGCTGATAGGTGTTTAAAAATTAAATACATTTAGTATTTTTATTACTAATTTCTCTAGTATTTTATTGAAAACAAACCGAATGGTTTGTATTATATTTATATGAATAAAAACAATACTGCAGATCTTTTATTAACATCATTAATAACATTAGCCTCTAAGCAAGGACTAGATAATATTTCATTATCGACACTAGCTTCGTCCCTTAATATTTCAAAAAGTACAATATTTTCTCACTATAAAAACAAAGAAGAACTTGTTAATAAGATGTATTTAAAAGGTCAAAGTTTAACACAAAATATGGGTATGGATTTCTCATTTAAGGGTAATGCGAAAGACGTTTTAACTCGTGCAGTAGATTATTGGCATGAAGTTTATTCTTCTATTTCAGAATTCTATATTATTGTTGAGATGCAAAAATACATAGATAAAAGAGCTGCTAGTATATCATCATCCCTAGAAACTATGATTAGAGCTCAAACTCAAATTGTAATTGAAATACTTAATGACTCAGGTCGATTAAACATAGAAGATATTGATTTAGCAATTGAATGTTTTGCAACAACTATTACAAAATATATTCAAAGAGAATTCATTAACAAAGAAGATGATTCAATTTGGTGGCAAGAAGAGCGCTTTATTAAACGTTTTTACTCTTTATATAAAAGTAAAAAATAATGGACAAAGCTGTAAAGTAACAGAGACTATGTCAATTTAATAAATATGCTTTTCTTTTCTTAAATAAATCAAATTAATTCAATATTTTTACCTGAGTTATCAGATACAGTCATATACTAGTTATCATAGGATTCATGAGCAAGACTATCAGCTTTATCATTTAAAGATCTGATTATTACAAATGGAACATTATATTTAGAAGCTACATAACCGACACTAGCACCTTCAAATACTCTATATTCTCCTAAAACTTCAACTGCTGCGTTATAAGCTTGTTTTTCTAGTTCCGGATTAGCTATAATATCTACCATAGTAACAAAGTCAGTTGTTAAATCAATCTTATCATCATTACCCAAGCAACCATAATCATGGAAGAAAACATTAGTAGAGATAACTACATCAGCTATTTCAACTTGTGGGGCAACACCACCAGCAATTCCAGTAAATACGATTGCTGATACGTTAAAATTATTGCACATAATTGCAGTAGCTGCTGCTGATAAAGATTTACCTACTCCAGCTTTTACAATAACAACATCTTGTCCTTCAAGAGTACCAACATTAAAATCATTATCACCAATACTAATTACTTCATTAATATCTGCTTGAGATAACAGATAATTCAATTCAACATCCATAGCACTCATGATACCTAATGGTTGTGTTTTTGAAACAGTAGCAACACTTTCACTATTAGAATCAGCTAAACTTGCGCAACTTGTAACTAAAACTAATGATAAAAGTACCAACGAAATCATTCTTAATTTTTTCAATTCCTTCCTAAAAATATTAACTAATAATAGATTATATTTTTAATACAAACAATAGATTTATATTCTACTTAATTAATAAAGGAGACCTGAAAAGATTCAAATCTCCTTATATTTTTTCACATAATTAATAGCTTGATGTACTTATCAAATAGTAATTGACTATCGAGCCATAGTAAAATTTGAGTTTCCTTTTTTATTATTTATATTACATACTTTCTAAGAATGTAATTCCAACAAGTGGAAATGCATTTTGAATAACTTGTAATACTAATGTGGACAATCCCATTCTAGCTACTACAAAATTATTATCTTCTGCTTTTAGAATTTTATTGTCATGATACCATTTACTGAATAATTTAGTTAAATCATAAAGGTATGAACAAATAACAGAAGGATCTAAATCTCTTCCGGCTTTTTCAACAATTTCAGGATAAAGAGCAACCATTTTAATTAATTCTCTCTCTTCTTCTTCTTTTAAGAAGGAAGAGTCAAAACTATAACTAGCATAAGAGTTCTTTAATTCTTCAAACATTCTAACCATAGAAGAAATACGAGCACCCATATATTGTAAATAAGGTCCTGTATTACCAGTAAAGGAGATACTCTTCTTTGGATCAAAAACCATATCTTTTGTTGGAGATACTTGTAATAGATAGTAGTTAAGAGCACTTAATGCTATAGCATTAGCTGTTTTATCTAGACCATCTACTTGAGTTTCTCTCTCTTTTTCTTGAATTTCTTTTTTAGCAATACTGGCTAAAGTATCAAATAAATCATCTGCATCAACAACAGTTCCTTCACGGCTCTTCATCTTACCATCAGGGAGATTAACCATTCCGTAAGATAAATGATGTAGTTCCTTTGCCCATTTATATCCTAGTTTTTTAAGAATATAGAATAATACTTTGAAATGGTACTGTTGCTCACTAGCTACTACATAGATTAAAGAATCAAAAGGGAAATCATCATGACGAGCTACAGCTGTACCAATATCTTGAGTCATGTATAGAGAAGTACCATCAGATCTAAGAACAACTTTTTTGTCTAACTTAATTTCTTCTAAATCAATCCAAACACTGCCATCTTCTTCTTTATAGAATACACCCTTGTCTAAACCTTTTAATACTTTATCTTTACCAAGTTTGTAAGTTTCACTTTCATAATAGTATTTATCAAAACTAACACCAGTTTTTTCATAGGATACTGCAAGACCTTCTAGTGTCCAACCATTCATTAGCTTCCAAAGTTTTAATACCTCAGTATCCCCGGCTTCCCATTTAACTAACATAGCCTTAGCTTGATCTACTGCAGTATCATCTTCTTTTTCCCATTGGGCAAATTTAACATAATATTTACCAACTAAATGATCACCCTTTAGTCCGGTTGATTCTGGGGTCTCACCATTACCAAATTTCTGATAAGCTAACATACTCTTACAAATATGAACACCACGATTATTAATCAAATTAACTTTTTTAACTTCAGCACCGTTGGCTGCAAGAATAGCGCTAACACTCATACCTAAGCTGTCATTTCTCATATGGCCTAAATGAAGAGGTTTATTTGTATTGGGGCAACTGAATTCCATCATGATTTTTTTACCATCATATAAATTACTCTTACCATAATCAGAGCCTTCAGCTAATACAGATTTATACAACTTAGTAGCAAGAGCTAGTACATCAATTTTAACATTAAGATATGGACCTGCAAGAATTAATTCACCTTCTGGTTTATCACTTAAAGAGTCAATTTTATTCTTTAATGCTTCTGCAATCTTATTTGGTGCCATTCTCAATATTTTAGCATATGAGAATAGAGGAAAGGCAATATCTCCAAGTTCTGGTTTAGGTGGTATTTGAATAATTAATTCTGCAACCGCTGCATTATCGCCTAGAACATTTTTAGCCATTTCATTAATTTGCTCTTGAACAAATAATTTCCATTCATTTCTAATCTTCTCTAACATTATCTCTATTTCCTTTAAGTTATAATTACCTAATTGTATTCTATCTATCTACTTAAGACTGGCTAATATTAACAAATATTAAAACAATTTAAAACATTAGCGACATTAAATACTAGCTATTTTATCATTATTTAATCTAAGAGTAATCTCGCCTGTACCAAGCTCAACTATCTCATCACAATTATCAAGTTTTACAAGCAAATGAGCACTAGCATTTATGCCTTCAACATAGGCTGATTCACTTTTGCCTTCTCTTATAATATTTACATAGGTATGAATGACATTTGATCTTTTTCTATATTCATCTAGAAAACTTCGATCTTCAATGTTATTCCAGATTTTTAATAATTCCACTATAACTGTTACCACTAATTCATTCATACTAACATCTAATGGAATTTTACTCTCATTTTCATATAAGCTAGTTAATATAGGTACTAATTCTGGAGCAAAGGACTTTTTTGGAGTTACAAAATTAATACCAATACCCACAACCATTGCAGCTATTCTACCAGCTTCCATATCAATGATACCTTCTGTAAGTATTCCACAAACTTTCTTACTATTTAAATAAATATCATTTACCCATTTTATTTGTGTTTCAATATTACAGACCTTTTGAATTGCTCGAGAAACTGCAATTGAGGCAGCACTGGTCACTAATAGGTTATCAACAGAAGATTTTTTGGTATTTAATAACAAACTAAAATACACACCACCAGAAGGGGATTCAAAGACTCTTCCAAGTCTTCCTCTTCCTTTTAATTGTTTATTAGATACAACTAGAGCATTTCTACTCTTATCTTTAGAAGCAAGGAATTTACAATAGTTATTAGTTGAATCGATTTCATCAAAAAAGTAAACATCAAGATCAGGAAGAGAGGAAGCAATAATCTCTTTAGATAGTTTATAACTCTTTCTAACAAGATGATAACCTCGATTTGTTACAGCCTCTATTTGTGCACCCTCTTTTCTTAAATCAGTTATTGATTTCCAAACTGCTGTCCTAGAAAACCCTAAATTCTTTGCTAGAACTTGACCTGAAACATACTTGCTATCAGTATCTTCTAAATATTTTAATACTTTTTCTTTTGTACTCATATTCTCTACAATATTAATAAAACAACTAATATTCAATATCTATTTTAATTGTCAACATATTATATATAATATAGTTGACAATATAATTTATAAGTGCTATAAAATATTCTCATGAATACAAGAAAAACTTTGCTTATAGCATTATTTACAGGTTTAATTATTGTTGGAACCTTTTTAAAGATTCCTCTTCCCCCAGTACCTATTACACTACAAACATTCTTTGTAATTTTAGCAGGACTACTAGGTGGAATGACTTTTGGATTTTTATCGACCCTTCTTTATCTATTACTTGGCTTGATAGGATTGCCAGTTTTCACCAGTGGTGGTGGATTATCTGCATTAATTGGACCAACCTCTGGTTATTTAATCAGTATGTTATTTGCCTCAGCTATTGCTGGTTTTTTATCAGATAGAGTTAAGCAAGAAGACAATAGAGTCAAACACATTGTTTTCTGTGCAATCGGTGGCTTAATAGCTACCCTGTTTATTTATGGTTGTGGAGTAACTTGGTTAAAGATTTCCTTAAGTATGGATTGGACAACAGCATTAAAGGTAGGAGTTTATCCCTTTATAATTGGAGGAATTATTAAGCTTTCTGTAGCCTTAATAATTACCTATAGTTTTAAAGAGAGATTTGATACATTAATTAAAAAAGAAATTGAAGAATAAAAGAATACTAGCGACATATTAAGGGCTTATCATCATTTATAAGCCCTAATTTTATTCCTACAAGCAAGATAACTATTAGTTAATTATTATAAAATAAATACGCTACAATTACTAAATATTACATATGTATGATATTTTTCTAATATTATTCCTTTAAAGCACAAGGAAAAACTACTCTACACTTGCCTCCTTAGTATTATCTGAGTAAATTAATAAAGTATTATAAATTTATTTAGTTGATGAATCTAAGGAGATTATATGAATGATTATTATGAAAAATTTTTAAATAGTTTTGAACGGATTGACAAAGAAGGTGCTAACTTTGTTGGTTTAAAACCACTACCTAGTGGTACTTGCGTAGAAACCTGTGCAAATGAAATTATTGAGTTAATGTTTCCAGGCCGTTGTGATGGCGGAGCAAACCAACCTATTAGAGAAGTTGTAACTCATCAATTGCAAACACTAAAATGGACTCTTACAAATTTAATATTCTTATCATATAGCCACGAATGTGAGGAACAAAGATGTCCTCCTATTGAAAATCGGAAAAATACCGATGCAGCAGTTGAAACTTTATTTGAAGCACTTCCTCAAATAAGAACTATTATTAAAAAAGATGTTCAAGCAGGATTTGACAATGATCCAGCTGCAACTGATATTCACGATATAATTCTTTCTTACCCATTTGTAAAAGCAATAACTATTCATAGAGTAGCACATGTTCTATTTAAAGTAGGGGTTCCACTTCTTCCTAGAATGCTATCTGAATGGGCACACTCAAATACTGGAATTGATATACATCCAGGTGCTTTGATTGGAGAATCATTCTTTATTGATCATGGTACCGGTGTAGTAATCGGAGAAACTAGTGTTATTGGTAATAATGTTAAAATTTACCAAGGTGTAACTCTTGGTGCATTAACCTTTCCTAAAGATGAACGTGGGAATATTATTAAAGGTGCTAAACGACACCCAACTATTAAAGATAATGTTACTATTTATGCTAATGCTACTATACTTGGTGACATTATTATTGGAGAAAACTGTGTAGTTGGATCTTCTTCTTGGATTAAGGCAGATGTAGACCCTGATACTTTAGTTACCATTTCAAATCCTGAAATCATTCATAAGAAAATTATAAAAAAGAAATAAATCTTTTATAAATATTACCTATAAAACCTACCATATTTGGTAGGTTTTATAATTTAGATAGCTTTAGCAAAACAGAATCCACTACATTATAAAAGCTGTGAACTCTATTCTTTATTTATCTTCTAATATTGTTATATAAGGTTTTTCACCAATAGCAATATCATCTTTAAATTTAGCTCTAAATAACATACCTTCTTTGGCAAAGACAGGAGGATTATCAATTAATACATCTAAGTAATTGCCTGTTAATCCAGTATAAACACCCTTACGTCTTGCCTGGAAAATAACATCACATTCTTTTCCTCTTTGCCTTTGAATATATTTATCATGAAGTTCAACAGAAAGGTCTCTTAATAAAGTAGCTCTTTCATCTCTAACATATTCAGGTACTTTATCTTTGGCATTTTCAAAATCAGTATTTGGTCTAGGAGAGAAAGGAAATACATGAAGTTGTGAGAATTCCGTTTCTTTGATAAAATCATAAGTTTCTTTGAATTCTTCATCAAATTCTTGAGGAAGTCCTGTTATAACATCAACTGCAATAAAGGGATCATCTTTTATTTCTTTCAATCTTTTAATAATATATCTTAAATGCTTCATATCATATTTTCTGTTTGCTCTCTGAAGTACTTTATCACTAGCACTTTGAAGAGGAATATGGAAATGCGGTTGAATACGATCGTCTTTAAATGTATTTAATAATCTATCATCAACATGATCTGCTTCCATACTAGATAATCTATATCTTACATCAGGAGCAGAAACTGCTAATAATTTTTCTATTAATCCACCAAGACCATCTCCTTCATGATCATACATTGTTAGATTTACACCTGTTAACATAATTTCATAAAAGCCTTGTTCTCGTAATTGAAGAGCTCTTTTTATAACTTTTTCACTGTCTAAAGTTATTGCTTTACCTCGAGCTACATGAACTCTACAATAACCACAATTATTATCACAACCATCTTGAACCTTTAAATAGGCTCTACTATGGTAAGAAAAAGTTGCAGCATCGAAATCAAATACAGAGGCTTCTACATCAGCAAAAGAATCAATACTTGCTGATAAACTCATGCCACTGTCCATGGCAACATTAATATGTTTTGCAAGTTTTAATAAATGAGCCTTTTTTTCTAAAGGAATAATTACTATATTATTAGCTAATGATTTTATATCATCACTATTCATCTGAGCATAACAACCTGTTACAATACAAATACCAGTAGTGGCAAAGTGTCGTATCATTCTTCTAGCTTTTTGTTCAGCTTTACTTGTAACTGTACAAGTATTTACAATATATATTTCTGCAAATTCTTTTTCTTTGACAATATTAAATCCTTCAGATGTGAAGGAATCTGCAATACCCTCACTTTCACATTGATTTAATCTGCAACCAAGAGTATAAACGCAAACGTTCATTTCTTACTGCTCCTGTTCGGTTAACTCTTGCATAACATAATCTAGAGAACCTTTTAGGCCCATTATCATTTGCTTTGCATAAGGGTTATACCTTTGTAAATCATAGAACAATTGTAATGGATCATTACAAGTTTGCTCTACTATAGACATCAACCTATTATAACCTGTTGTGGCTAATGCTGTAGGTTGAAGAGCAAGTTCATCTAATACACGACCAACGAAGTGTGTGATACCTTGCGACCAAGCTGCTTCTCTATCATGGGAATCTGGGCTCATTTCTAATAAATGTAAATCCCATTTACTAAATTCGTCATAAACCTCTTTGTATAGAGAAGGAGGACAATTCAAAGGATAAATAACCATAGGCAAATTAGCTAGCCCATCTTTACCTGAATCTGGTCCAAACATAGGATGAGAGGCAATGCAATATACATTAAAAGGTAATAGTTTTTTCATAATTTTGGAGGGATAAATTTTGACTGAGCAAGTATCAATTACGATTGTTCCAGGTTTAATTTTTGGAGCAATCTTTGTTAATACAGATTCAAAACTACTAATTGAAACACATATAAATAAAATTGGAGCACTAAGTACTTCCTCTTCACTAACTATTCTAATATTATAAAGTGGATCTTTAATAGATCGACTATAAGCAATGACATTGTTATTATGTCGAGCTAATTCTTGAGCCCAAAATATGCCAAATCTTCCAAGCCCATATACACCTACGTTCATTTTTTACTTCCTTGAATTGTTTATAATATAATTAACTATATAAATACAAGCAAGTACGTGGTAATAACAACCTCTATTATTTTATTATTTTTTTTCTTTCCTCCTAAAAATGTACCTTTAATAAGTAATCCAATTGTGATATCCTTTTGGTTAGATTTGCAAATTATAGGAGAATACAATAATGACTTTCGCAGAAAAGATGAAAGGCCTAGCAAAGGCTGCCCAAAAGAACATAGTTCTTCCTGAAGGTACTGAAGAAAGAACTCTTCAAGCTGCCCGTAAAATTAAAGATCAAGATATCGCTAAAAATGTAACACTATTAGGCATAGTAGCTAATGTAGAAGCTAAAGCAAAAGCACTTAATGTAAACTTAGATGGAATTAATGTAGTTAATCCTGTTGATAGTAAAATCAGAAAAGCTTATGGCCACGAATACTATGAATTAAGAAAACATAAAGGCATGAGTGAAGAAGAAGCTTTTGAACAAATCGTTGATCCTCTTCGCTGGGGTGCAATGATGGTAAGAATGAGAGATGCAGATGCTATGGTAGCAGGTGCAGAAAATACAACTGGTAAAGTACTTGTTGCATGTTTTACAATCATCAAGACAAAACCTGGTATTAAATCAGCTTCTTCATGCTTTGTTATGGCAACTGATAAAACAGAACTTGGTGTTAATGGATCCTTCATCTTTGGTGACTGTGCAACTATTCCTAACCCAACTGCAGAACAACTTGCAGAAATTGCAGAAGCTTCAGCTCAATCATGTCGTACCTTCTTAAAAGCTGAACCTAATGTAGCTCTATTATCCTTTTCTACAAAAGGTAGTGCAAAAGGTGAATTAGTAGATAAAGTACAACAAGCCACAGCACTTGTTAAAGCTAAATGTCCTGAATTGAATGTTGATGGTGAGATGCAATTAGATGCAGCCATTATTCCTTCAGTTGGCGAATCTAAAGCTAAGGGTTCTCCTGTTGCTGGTAAAGCAAACACTCTTATTTTCCCAGACCTTCAATCAGGTAACATTGGTTATAAATTAGTTCAAAGACTAGCTGGGGCTGAAGCTTATGGCCCTATTCTTCAAGGCTTTGCACATCCTGTTTCAGACCTTTCTAGAGGTTGTAGTGTTGAAGACATCGTTGTAACATGTGCATTAACACTAGCTCAAGCTGGAGAAGAAAATTAATAAATCTTAAATAGCTAATTAAGGAGAGAAGAGCTTTTAGTTCTTCTCTTTTTTTGAAAAAAATTTCCAGATAACTAAATACCTAGAAACATTTGATTTATATAATAGATTGTAATAAACGCTATTTTTCAATTCTCTGAATTTCGTCTTGAATAGCTGTAGCTAATTTAATGAAAGATGGGATATCTATTTTCTCGCCTCTCTGCCCCTCTTCTAAACCGCTAGTTGCTATGGCTCTAAGAGTTGCCTCACGACCTAAAAGTTTACCACTTTTACCACCAAGAAGGTTATTTCTTAAAGTTTTTCTTCTCTGACCAAAAGAATCCCTAACCACCATTAAGAACGTTGCTCTAATTGAAGAATCTACAAGAGATTTATCTAGTTTCTTCATAAGAATAACACTACTTGTTACATTCGGAACTGGGAAAAATGCACCAGTATTAATATCCATTGCAATACGAGTATCATAATCAATTTGGGCAAGTATAGAAAAAGATGACCAAAGCTTAGATCCACAGGGTGAAGATATTCTTTGAGCTACTTCTTTTTGAAGTGTAAATACCATTCTTGATGGATGACATTCATTTTCTAATAACTTTGCAATACAAATAGAACCTACATTATATGGAAGGTTACCACAAATAATGTTAGGAACACCTTCTTCTTCATAAACTTCTTTCCATTTCTTAAGTGCATCACCTTCAATCAATCTAAAATTCTCATCATCACCAAAAGCTTCATCTTCTAATATTCTACAAAATCCATGATCAATTTCAAAAGCTGTAAGTTGTGCACCTGTGGCTAATATTTCTAAAGTTATAGCTCCCAATCCTGGGCCAATTTCCCACACATTAGTATCTTTTTTAAGTTCCATAATTGCAACTATTCTTTTTCGGACATCTGGGGATAGTAAAAAATTCTGTCCAAATTTTTTACTCATTGCTAATCCTTTATCTTCAAGTAGTTGAATGATTGCGTTTGGGGAATCGTATGGAAATTTCCAACTCATATATTCTTTGTCTCCTGTATCTAATAATAGTGACAGAATACAGATACAAGGATAGTATGGTCAATAGTGTTATTAAAAACACTTTATAAGATTCCCAACCACTGTAGATAGAAGGTAGATAAAGAGGGACTCTTATTCCCCAATCAAATAAATTTTTAATAGTTATCTCTAAATAATCAACTTTAGCTAATAAGTAATGTTTAAAAAAACCAAATAGACTTATTAAAAGTTCAAAAATTGCATAACTGATACTTTTTGAACTTAAAAACGTAATAATATAAATATTAAAATTCAAAAAAACGACATCGATCAATAAAATTAAGGAACAAGCCATGGCTAAAGAAATAAGGAAAGTGGCAAGTGGTGCTACTACAAGAGCGGCAATCGACCAGGAACCTCCAAAAAGCTGTCCCAATGGATAGGAAACTATTAAGGCAACACTTGTAGCTAATAACATAGAAAATACACCTCTTATTTTTTCAAAAAACATATTTAAAATAAATAGAGAGGCAATAATAGAATAACTAAGTAATAACCCTATTTCTAAAATAGCGGAGGGAAAAAGTAATAGTTGAATAGAAAGTGAAAGAGTAAACACAATTTCTCGCTTTAGAACTTTATCCTTAATAAATAGAAAGAGGCTATACATAAAAAGAGATCTAATTAGAGAAGGAAGAGATCCCGCTATAAAAACAAAAAGAAGTGGATAAATAATTGATATTCTTTTTGCTATTTTTTTCCCATTATTTTTTCTTCTAAAAACCAGATAAGGGAATAGCGAAAAAAAAGAACTGATGTAGGAAAGATGCATTCCAGACAATGCTAATAAATGTGAACACCCAACTCTAAGTGCAGCTTCTTTAAAAATAAAGCCATCACTATCACATTGTCCAAGAAGAAGTAACCGAGCAAGGGTTGATTTAATATTTCTGAAAATTAGAGATCTCAAATTTACTCTTATTTTTCTAATATGCCATAATACATTTTCAACTGCCAAATTTGGTGATTTATCATAAAATTCAAAATACTTTTTTGTACTAAAAACTTGAATATTTGACCCTTTATAATAATCAGAATCAATATTGTAACTTAAATCAGCTTTTATATAAGTACTACTCATTAAATCATAATTCTCCTTTGATAGAAAAACTAATATTCCTTTAGCACTAAGAGTAGTATTAGATCTTAAAGCTATCTTATTAACTCTCATTTTTATTAAATAATTACCTGATTTTGTTTTGCATACATCTGATACAATAGTACCTGAAGCACTTATTACCTCTTCTTTATTGCAAGGAATAGCTAGACACGTAGATGAAACGCTAGAAAGTGTTAATAAATATAATATAAATAAAAGAGATATAATAAATAATATGTTTCTTTTAGATAGTGTGCTAGTCACAATCAAGATAGAAGCTAACACACTATTAATTAATACAAAAATATATGGATAGAAAATTAAAGAGCTTTTTGTATATGCTAAAAGAATAAGAAAAGGGGAATAACTAAAAATATAAACTCTAAAAACAAATAGAATAGAAAAGCACTTAGATGTTCTAAGTGCTCTCATAATAATTTTAGGATTTAGTAATTCAAATTTTTTATAATTTCTGCTCATCAATAATTATAGATGAATTTAATTTATTTTTGCATTAATTTAAAAAGTCAGCGGTCTTAACTTTATATTCACTCATTATTACTAATAAAGATAATAAAGGAAGATCAATTTTTGCATCTCTATCTAATTGAATTAATTTAGAACTAAGGGCTTCATCCTTCTTTTTTTCTAATCTTGAATCATAAATTTTGTCAAAATATTTTGCTACAATTGAATTGTTATCTTTTTCAATTCTTTTAAATCTAGAAGTCAATTGCTTCATAAAAACATCATTAGTTTTATCAGCAAATTCAAAAGGTTTAAGACGTCTTTGATCAACATTTAATAAAGAATCACTTAAATCAATAATATCAAACCCTCTTAAATAATCTAAATACATCTCAATTGTTATTAATGCTGGTAATTCTTTATAATCAGAATTACTGATTGCTCTTTTTATTTCTAGTTTCTTTTTATTAGTTATTGGACCCTTTTTGTCTTTAGTAGAAATATAATACCACATTGCAATACTAGCTATTGTTGAACCCACTAATTCATCAAGCATAGGAATTGGGTCTCTAATGACTAAAGACATAAAAAAGTAAACTATTAAAAATACAAATGCAGATATTATTAATCGGGGAAAATATCTTTTTTCTTGAATCCACAATTCAACACTATTATCTATTTCCTTGTAAGTATATATTCTAGATTCATCTATTTCACTGCTATTTACTGAGCTACTACTAAAGAAAACGACAGAGTCTTCTCCATCCTTATTTCCAATTTCCTTATCCTTATAAAAAGGAGTTATTATGTGATTTTTACCTTTATCTTTAATGATATAACAATTTGCCATACAAATCTCCATTTGTGTAATTTAAGAATTAATCTCTTTATATAATAGTATATATCTAAAAGATATACAAATAAATAATAGAAGAAAAGGAAAGACCCAAAAGCATAAGTACAGTGACTCATATAATTGAGATGGTATACTTTCCCATCTGTCCACTTATATGAGCCACAGTAAAGAATAAGAAGTCTTAAAAGTTACTAATATAGTTTTATAGTGAAGATTTAAACTCTTCTACAATAGAGGAAAGAGAGGCTGTTATTTCTTCTCTTTCGCCTGATAAGAATACATAATATTTAATCTTTGGTTCAGTACCACTAGGTCTAACTACTAATTTCTCACCACTCTTAAAGTAAATTATTACAACATCAGCTTTCGGAAATCCAGTATTTTCTCCAAGTAGATCTTCTACTCTCACAACTTCTCTATTTACTAAAACATCTGAGACTTTAATGGTGTGGATATTCTTCATTATCCTATCCATTTCTTCCTTACCTGACGCGCCCTCATAATCTCTTGCAAACCCAACTTCTGTACTATAGCCATAGATTTTATAAATTTCATTTAATCTGTCTATCAAAGTAACACCTTTGCTTTGGTAATAACTCATCATTTCTACAGCGGCAACACAAGAGGATACAGCATCTTTATCTCTAACAAAAGGAACTGTTAAAAAGCCATAGCTTTCTTCACAACCAAATATGAAGTACTTATCTTTATTACCCTCTAATGCTTTAATTTGTTCTGCAATATATTTGAATCCTGTTAATACATCTTT
>JAENWY010000076.1 GCA_016649775.1 Spirochaetaceae bacterium | reverse complement strand
CAGGTATTTTATTTAGTGTTCCATCATTTTTAAAAGGCTTAATCTTTTTATTGATATCACTAATTATTAAGTCTTTTTCATTGTCATTGAGGCTATTTAAAATCTCAATTGTCTTTTCTATTTGCTTTTTAATCTCTGAATTCAACATATTTACACTTCCTAATTTGCTAATGTTACCATATATACAGGAATTTATTAATATAACACGTCCACATTAGTCACGAATAGAACGTTAAATAATAAGTGAATTAAATTATTTCTTAAGAGGTTGGATAAACTATTATGCTAGAAGTTAAATAGCAACTAGACTTAAAAAATGGCAAGCTTTAAAAAACGATGAATAAATATCTTAAAGTAAGTTGATTTTAGATTATAAAATGGAACAGCATTGTACGAAAGGTGTTCAGTTTTTGGTGGTGTGAGCGGGTTACTTAGTGAAGACTCATCCTACTTAATTATTAAAAAAACTACCTATCAAATATTTAAAAAATATTAACAAGTAGTCTAAGATATATATAAAATATGTAAATAAACTATTTTAGAACATTTATTACCTTTTCAGTAAAAATTTCATTAAAATTATTTTCTGTAACAGCCGTAACAATTTCTTCATCTATTTTAATATTTACACCATTAGATCCACATTGACCTAAACATAATGTTCCAGCTAATTTAACTTTTTTCTCTAATTTATTATCTTTAATAGCTTTCTCTGTTAATGCGAAAATTCTCTTAGAACCTTTAACGTGACATGAAGAACCTAAACAAATTTCAATTGTCATAATAATACCATTCCTTATTATAATTGCCTCAATATTTCTATTTGAAAACCAAATAAAAATAAAGGACAAATTTATTAATTCTACGAATTAATTCTTGTTGAACAACTAATTATAAATATACAAATAGTTATCCTTTTATATAGCGTTTTACTAAACTTCTCTAGCATAGTGAGGTAAAAGCTTTGGACTTTCTGTTTTTGAAGTAATACCAGCATCTGTTCGTTGTTTCTCAAAATTTGCAAGGTGAGCTAAAGTCAGTTTTCCAATGGTAACCTCTTTTGCTTTTGAAGCAGCAGATTTACCAGCATCACGACCAAAGACCACAACATCTAATAAAGAATTACCCATTAGGCGGTTTCTACCATGAATTCCACCTACAGCTTCACCAGCTACAAATAAGTTTTCTACATCATCACTCATACAATCAGTGTTAATATCAATACCACCGTTTTGATAATGTAATGTAGGATAAACGAGAATTGGTACTTTTCTGATATCAATATTATATTTACTAAACATTCTTAACATAGCAGGAATTCTACTTTCAATAGTACCTTCACCATTTTTTAATTCGATCATAGGAGTATCAAGCCATACACCTTCACCAAATGGAGTTGTAATACCACCCTTAGTTTCTCTAACCTCTTTAATAATAGAAGCTGCAGCTACATCACGAGTTTCAAGAGGGTGCATAAATACATCACCTTCTTTGTTTACAAGTTTTGCTCCAAGAGATCTAACTTTTTCAGTTACTAAAGCACCAAAAATTTGTTGCGGATATGCTGTACCTGTTGGATGATACTGGAGTGTATCAGGATATAATAATTTTGCACCAACTCTATAAGCTAATACTAATCCATCAGCTGTAGCACCATAATGATTAGTTGTAGGGAAACCTTGATAATGAATTCTACCGGCACCACCTGTTGCAATAATAACAGTCTTAGCACGAGCAACACACAATTCTTTTGTTTCCATATTCATTAATACGGCACCTGCTGCATGGCCTTTTTCATCAAGAATAATCTCAATTGCAGCGGAAAAATCAACAACTTCAATACCTTCACAGAGAACTTCATCACGAAGAGTTCTCATAATTTCAGCACCAGAGTAATCTTTGGCAGCATGCATTCTTTTTTTTGAAGTACCACCACCATGAGTTGTTAACATTGAACCACTAGCATCTTTATCAAATTCAACACCTAACCCATTTAACCATTGAATTGTTTCAGGAGCTTCAGTTACTAATTTTTTCAATAAAGATTTTTTTGCTGCAAAATGACCCCCACCATAAGCATCTAGAAAATGAATTTCAGGACTATCATTAGGTTTATCAGCGGCTTGGATACCACCTTCAGCCATCATTGTATTTGCATCACCAATTCTTAGTTTAGTAGTTACTAATACATTAGCACCAGCTCTATGCGCCTCTATTGCAGCAGCAGATCCGGCACCACCACCTCCAATTACTAAAACATCAACATCATATGTAGGAGAATTTAAATTTACACTACTAGCTTTAATTCTGCTTTTACCCTGTAATAAGTCAGCTAATTCTAGAGGTACATTTTCGCCTTTATTTACACCCATTTCTAGTTTAACAAATTGTTCTTTAATATAATCTGGATGAAATTTTCTTAATACTTCATCTTTTTCATCAGCACTCATTCTTCTTGGTTCAAGGGCAGCATTAACTTTTCTTTTAGCTTCAACCTTAGTAATTGACTCAATCATTTCTTCAGTAAACATATCCTATCCTCCTATATTTCAATATCTCTGTTGTTGTATAAATTTTTAACTTCATCAACTGGTTTTTCCATTAATGTAGAAATAAAATCTTCAAATTTACCATCTTGAATTTCTATTACTCTTTCTTTTAATTCAGCACTTTCAGGAACAAGATATTTTCCATTGATTCTACGAGCTAATAAAGCTACTTGTGGATGAGAAATACCTGCTGGACAACGTGAACTACAAATACCACACATTACACAATCAAAAGATTCTTCAGCACATTTGTCAAATTCACCTCTTTGAGCATAAGCAATGTATTGCATTACCTTGATATCTTGAGGACAAGCTTTTGTACATGCATTACAACCTACACAACTATAAATTTCTGGATATAATTGCATCATTAATTGTTCATTTGGAGTAATATCTTCAATATTATATAATTTTTTTACTAATGGAAAAAAAGGAAGGGTTGCAATATACATGTCTTCTTCAACCTTAGTTTGACAAGCTAAACAAGTTTTTAATTCTTGATCACCTTTGATACGGTAGATAGTAGCACAAGCACCACAAAAACCGTTACGGCAACCTACACCTCTAACTAGTTCATAACCAGCATATTCCATAGCTGTCATAATTGTTAAATCTTCTGGTACTTCATATTTTTTACCCATTAAATAGACATGGACCATTTTATTTGCACTCATCTTAAAGGCTCCTTAATTTTAATATTCGTTAGGCAATTCGCCTAATTCATCGAAACGGAATACAGGTCCGTCTTTACATACATACTTATCACCGATATTACAACGACCACATTTACCAACACCACATTTCATTCTCATTTCCATAGTAGTGTAAACTTGAGTATCCTTAAATCCTAATTCTTTTAATCCCTGTAAGGTAAATTTAATCATAATAGGAGGACCACAGATAATAACGGTATAACTTAATTCAGGGTTAAGTTCTTTAACATATGTTGGAACAAAACCTACATTACCATCCCAACCTTCTTGAGGTCTATCGATAGTGAGATTAACGTCCATTGATGGTTCATTTGCCCATTCTTGGAGTTCTTTATAATCAACTAAATCATTAGCTGAACGAGATCCATAAACAATTTTAATTTTGCCATAATCAGATCTTTTTGCTCTGCAATAGTTTATAACAGAGTGCAATGGAGCAAGGCCAATACCACCTGCGATAAATAGAAGGTCTTTTCCTTTAAGATCAGTGTCTACTGGAAAAGATTTACCATAAGGTCCTCTAACAGCTACTTGTTGTCCGACTTCAACAGAGTGTAACCATCCTGTTAATTTACCAGCATTTTTAATACTAAATTCCATGTAATCTTCAGTTGGAGAAGAAGTAATAGAAATCATAGCCTCGCCATAACCTGGTGCACTTAACATAGCACATTGACCTGGTTCATGAATAAACAATTTTTTACCATCTTTTCCAAGAACTCTGAAAGTTTTTACATCTGGAGTCTCTCTTGTTATTTCGGTAATTACTCCGACATAAGGCATTAACGCATCTTTATCCATATTAATTATCCCCCATAGCTTTAATAACTTTAACTATGTTCATTTGAACTGGGCAACTTACAAGACAACGCCCACAACCTACACAACCATATATACCTTCATTTTTAATTGGATAGTATACAAGTTTATGCATAAATCTTTGTCTAAAACGTGCTGTTTGTGTTAAACGAGGGTTGGCAGCTGCCATTTGAGTAAAGTCAGAATACATACAACTATCCCAACATCTAAAACGTTTAATACTTCCGTCCCCTACATTAAAATCTTTAATATCAAAACATTGACAGGTTGGACATACATAAGTACAAGTTCCACAACCGATACAGGTAGAGGAAAGATCTTCCCATTCAGGTCTATCAAAAATAGCTTTTAATTTATCTTCAACACCAAAACCTTCCATGTTTAAATTTACAAAAGGAAGTCTTTCAATTATATTTAAAGTTTCTTCTTTTTGTTTTTCAACAGGTTTAGAATCTTCATCTGTAAAGCATTCTTTAAATTCTTCTACAAAGGCATCACCTTTTTCTGTTAAAGGATTAAAATAGAATTTGTCTTCAACATTCCAAGCTTGAATATCACCATTAGGAGAAGTTGCATCAATATCAAATAATGCACAGAAACATGTAGTTGCAGGTTTAGAACATGCCATAGAAATAACTAAGCCATGGTCTCTTCTATTTTTATAATATGTATCAACAGGATCTTGTAGATAAACATTATCTAATATATCAAAGCTTTTAACGTCACAGCCTCTAACACCAAAAATTACAAATTCTTTAATGTCTTCTCTGGTATCAATAACTTCAACATTCTTGTGATCCATCTTTAAATCATATAAATTTTCAGATTTTGCAAAGAAAAAGTTTTTTGCGCTTTTAACAGTTCTTAAAGCAGTACTATATTTATCACCTTCAACCCATCTTTTATATTCTGACTTACCAGTTTTGTTTTCAACTGGAAGGTATAATTCTCTTTTCTTTTCAATTAGTGCAAAAAATTCATCTAATTGACTTGCGTTTAAAGTTAACATTATTTCACATTCTCCCTCGTTTTAACAATTGAAGGTTCAACATCTACTGCATCAAATCTAGTTAAAGGTGCAAGTGTTTCAATATCGTCTCCAGCTTGGTAATTACCATAGAATTCATTAATATCTTTGATAAATTTTCTGTTTAATAAATGTAATGGAATATCTTCAGGACATACTCTTGAACATTCTCCACAGTCAGTACATCTACCAGCTACATGGAAAGCTCTAATAATATGGAACATATTTTCTTCAAAATCGTTTGTTGCAACCTTATTTTCAACTCCAGAATCTCTGTTATCAAATACACACTTTTCACAAGTACAAGCAGGACAAATATCACGACAGGCATTACAACCAATACATCTTGATAATTCAGTTCTCCAGAAAGAATATCTTTCCTCGGGCTTCATGTTTTCTAAAATTTCAACTTGATCAAAACGTTTAGAATCTAGAACTTCACCTTCTTCACCAAATAGTTCATCATAAACTACATGTTTACGAGATTTACAAGCAAGACATCTATCCAAAATAACTTCACTTTTTGAAATTGTCTTTGTTCCATCAAGAGTTTCTACAGTAACAGTTTCACCATCACAACTCATTGATAATACATCTTCACCTAAGGCTGCTTTAATTTTACTAGGATCAAGATTTTCTTCACAAGGGACACCAATAATATAAATTTTATCACGTGAAATTCTGTGTTCTTGAAGTAATGAATTAAAACTATATGTATCACAAGATTTCAAAAATACTAAAGTTTTACCGTCTTCTTTTTGAGAAATCTTAATTAAAAACTTAGAAAGATTTGCAGAAGAAAAATCATTATATACAAAGTTCTTTTCTAAATCTTCTGATGATTTAAAAATACTTGGGTTTAAATCATAATCAAAATCACCCTTTCTCCAACCTATAGCTCTTACAATTTCTTCAGAATTAAAAAGCTCAACTGTTCTTTTAATTATTTCGCTTTGCATCTTAAATCCTCCAATTTACGGTTAGGACCGATTGCTTTTACATCATTAGTAAATTCAGTCATTACTTCAGCAAATCTACCACCTTCGGAAGCACTAACCCACTCAACTCTAGTTCTATCTTTTTCAATACCTAAAAAATCTAACATTGAGAATAATAGTGTCATTCTACGACGTGTATAATAGTTACCTGTTATATAGTGACAATCACCAGGGTGACAACCACAAATAATAACTCCATCAGCACCTCTTTGAAATGCTCTAAGAATAAATATTGGGTTTACTCTACAAGAACAAGGAACTCTTATAATTTTAACATTAGCTGGATAATTTGTTCTATTAGTTCCTGCTAAGTCAGCACCAGCATATGAACACCAGTTACAACAAAAAGCTACAATCTTTGGTTGGAATTCAGTTTTTTCTTTTACTGACATATAGCATCAACCTCCCCCATAATTTGTTTATTTGAGAATCCAAATATATCCATTGCTCCAGATGGACAGGCAACAGTACAAGCACCACAACCTTGACATACTGCAGGGTTTACAGAAGCAACCCTTCTAATAAGAGTTGTTCTATCAGGCATTCTAAATTCTTTTTCAACATAAGTAATAGCACTATAAGGACAAACATTAGCACATGCACCACAACCATTGCACATATTTTCAGCACTGTGTGCAACACAAGGATTACCTTTTAATTTATCTTTAATTAATAGGATTATTGCCTTTGATGCTGCTGCTCCTGCTTGAGCTACAGTGGATGGAATATCTTTAGGACCCTGACAAGCACCAGCTAGGAATACACCGGCTGTTGGACTTTCAACAGGTCTTAATTTTGGATGTGATTCGGTAAACCAACCATCATTATCCATACTTGCTGTTAATTGTTGTGCTAAATGTTTAGCAGATTTATCTGGCTCCATTGCCGCAGCTAGTACAACTAAATCTGCTTCAATATGTAATTGTCGTTGCATTAATAAATCAGAAGCCTGAACTTTTAAATTACCATTAGACATAGGTACTACTTTACCAATAGATCCCTTAATATAGTGTACACCATATTGTTCAACAGCTCTTCTATGGAATTCGTCAAACCCTTTACCAGGAGTTCTAATATCTGTGTAGAATACATAAACATCAGTGTCTGGATATTTTTCTCTAGTTAACATTGCGTGCTTAGCTGTATACATACAACAAATACCTGAACAGTAAGTTTTACCACGACTAGTTGTATCACGGGATCCAACACATTGTTGGAATACTATTGTTTTTGGATGTTTCTTATCTGAAGGTCGTAATACCGTACCACCGTTTGGTCCAGTTGCACTCATTAATCTTTCATACTCAAGAGAAGTAATAACGTTTGGACTTTGATCATATGCAAATTCATTAAAGGCGTGAACTTCTATGGGATTAAAACCAGTTGCTACTACAATAGCACCATACTTATTTTCAACAAGTTTATCACAATCATCATAATGAATAGCTTTTGGAGCACAAACTGCGGCACAAACACCACATTTTCCTTCCTGGAGTTTTTTACAATGAGCAGCATCAATTATCGCTACTAGAGGAACTGCTTGAGGAAATGGAATATATATTGCACTACGATTATCTAAATTTAAGTTAAATGAATTTAAAACGTTCTTAGTAGGACATTTTTGAGTACAAAGGCCACAACCTGTACAAGCATCTGGATCAACATAACGAGCTTTCTTTTTAATTGTAGCTATAAAGTTACCAATGTAACCTTCCACTTTTTCAACTTCACAGAAAGTCATTAAATTAATTAATTCATGTTGTTGTACATCAACCATTTTAGGAGTCAAAATACATGAAGCACAGTCTAAAGTTGGAAAGGTCTTATCAACTTGAGTCATTAAACCACCAATGGTAGGTTCTATATCAACTAAATCAACAGAAAATCCTGCATCAGCTATATCAAGAGCTGCCTGCATACCTGCAATACCTGCTCCAATAACTAAAGCTCTTTTAGTTACTTTACTTTCACCGGGAATTAAAGCTTCATTTAAAGCAACTTTAGCAATTGCAGCTCTACCTAAAGCTACAGCTTTAAGTGTTGCTTCCTCTCTATCTTTATGTACCCAAGCATCTTGTTCTCTAATGTTAGCCATTTCAAGCAAGAAACCATTAAGGCCAGCTTTATCGGCTGCTTTTCTAAAAGTTAATTCATGCATTCTAGGAGAACATGAACAAATTACAACGCCTGTTAAGTCAAGTTCTTTTATCTTATCAATTATAAGATTTTGTCCTGCAAGTGAGCACATAAATTGATAATCCGTTGAATAAATTACGCCAGGTTCTTTTGCTAAAGTTTCTGCTACTTTTGCTACATCAACAGTAGCACTAATATTGGTACCACAATGGCACACAAATACACCAATTTTTTGCATCTATTAATCCTTATTTTGTATATTTACGGAAAGCTGTAACAATAGCCTGTTGAGGCATCTTATCCGTAAGTTTTTTAACAATCTGATCTGGTTTAAGATGATTATTTTCTTTTATTCTAACAGCTTCTAGCCTAATTGCTTCTACTAACTTTCCAGGTTCTACACCACGAGGACAACGTTCAACACAAGCAAAGCAGGTTAAACACATATATAATGATTCACTCTTCATAAGAAGTTCTACTTGATTATTTTCTACCATATTTACAAACTGATGAGGATGGTATTCCATTACATCATAATTTGGGCAAGTTGCACTACATTTACCACAGCGCATGCATTTGAGTACATTTACTCCACTATTCCGTTGAACTTGTTCCTTCAATAATTCACTCTTATTCATTATTTAAAACACTCCCTTTCTTTAAGTCCTAAAGCATAAGCTAGTAGTTCAGTAAAGTAATAAATTGGTGTCTTTTCACTTAGAGAATTCTGTAATAAATTATACTGGCAGAGTGGACAAGCTGTAATTAAAAAATCTGCGCCCATATCTTCAGCATTTTCAAGTATACTTGTTGTGTTCTTTTCTGCAGAATTTAAATCTTCAAGAATTGTATATCCACCACAACATTCATTTCTCATATTGTATATTACAGGTTCTGCACCAAGTGCCCTAATAAGATCCTCCATAATTTGAGGATTTTCAGGATCATCAAATTGTAGGACTTTACCAGGTCTTAATAATAAGCACCCATAATAAGCACCAATTTTTTTTCCTGTTAGAGGAACTTTTACAGCTTCCTTTATTTTATCAAAACCAATTTTGTCTCTTAAAATCTCAAGATAGTGATAAACTGATGTTTCTCCATTATAAGGTGTATCTAATTTAAGATAATTGTTAACCTT
>JAENWY010000045.1 GCA_016649775.1 Spirochaetaceae bacterium | reverse complement strand
GCTTAACCAAACTACAGTTATATCGTATTTAGATTTTTTCACATCACGTCTTTTTACAACTTATTAATAGGTACTTATTACACAAAACATGCACCAAATCATAAAAAAGATACTCATGAAATTACATCATCAAAAACTATATTTAAATTATTAATTGCAATTTAATAAACAGTTAAATTTATAATTTGTTTATTAGCAATAACTTAATAATACCTTAATTTAAAGATTTATGCAACATTGCTAAAACAATAACAAAACACACATAAAACACACATAAAATAGACCATGTTTTAAAGCTGATTATTCCACTTGATACGCCCCTGTGATATCTAGTAAAGCTCAGTTAGTACTCAACTGTATAATTATTTAACTTCTTTTCAAAAGCACCAACAGTCTCCTTGTTAGCACCAGTAGAATTAATATGATTCTCCAACAGAGCACCATCAAAGCCATTAAAATTCTTTATTAAAGCACCATATCAAATTTTATACAAATCCACTAATAGCACCTTCAATAACTACTAGAGCACCACTTTAATTTGGAACAAATATTCATTGGGCACCATTAGTATTCATTAGAGCACTTAGTATTAACCTTGCCTAGTTGGTAGTTAAATCTTAATAAGAGATCTTTGGAGAGGATACTATTCAACTAATTTTTACACAGGTGGCAAAAAAAGTAAGAGTCCAAAAGCTTTGGTGCTGATGTATTGGTAAGTAGAATTGCTAATAAGGCTATTTTTATCAAAGGTAGATCAACAAACATGTTAAAATTGCCAAACTAATAGTATCTTTTGGAATAAGTGGTGCTTAAATGAATATTCAGTGGAGCTCTTAGCAATATTAGTGGTGGTGCTCAACCGATGCAGCGATGGTGCATTTCCCGTGGAATAATCCCCTGAAACCTACTCAAAAGAAAGGAAGAACATCTAAAATAATTGATTCAAAGGCACCTGTAGAACCTAAACGAAAAAATGGAAGACCTAAAAAACAGAAAGCAAAAATTAAGTAAAATATTCAAATAAATTACAAATTAATTAGCTTAAATTTCAAAGGAGTGGTAAACTAATAATGTAGCTAATTTTGACATATTTCATTAAGTTATAAGAACAATAAATTGATTTAACTTTTGTATAATTGAGTAAAAATAGACATAAAATACTAAAATGAATCAATTAATAGATATTAAATATCATCTTTTACAAGCACTCCAGGGCCATTAATCGTACTAGAACCATTTCCATTTCTATCTACTGAAATTTTATGAGATATAGCGTCTTTAACTTTTTCTACGTGAGAAATAATACCAATTAACTTATGCTCTTTTTCACTTAGAATCATTAAAGTGTTTAAAGCATGATCTAAAGTCTCTTCATCTAAAGTTCCAAAACCTTCATCAAGAAACAAAGTTTCCGAAGGATTTTTTGAATTAACTAATTCAGAAAGACCAAGAGCTAGTGATAAAGAAACTAAAAATTTCTCTCCACCAGATAAGTTTCTAACACTACGCTCAATTCCATTCATATATAAATCAATAACGCTGATATCTAGGGTAGCAGTAGTAGTATTTTCTCTTATCAAAGAATATCTATCTGTTAAACTATTTAATTTAAGATTTGCATTGTTTAATAAGTAATCAAGTGTTATTCCTTGAGCTAGTTTTCTAAATTTCTGACCATCACTAGATCCAACAGCAGCATTTAATTTTGACCATCTATCATAAATAATAATTTGTTTTTCTCTTTCTAGTTTTATCTGACCAAGTTTTGCAACATTTTTTTTATCATTATCTATTTTCTCTTGATAATTTCCTTTAAGTTGTTGGTATAAATCATATTCATTTTCAATTTCATTTTTACGTAAAATTGCTTCATCTTTTGTGATATCTGGAATATCATTGTTCAGTAAACACTCATCTTCCTTAATTGATTCTTCTAAAATATTAATTTTAGCAACTAGAGCGACAAATTCAGTTGTAAATTTATTGTAATTGTTAATTTGTTCAACTGATAATTGAGAATTTTTAAGTTCATCAACTGAATTAAAATTATTATTTTTTAGTAATTTGTTTAGATCTATTTTATTGAGATTAATAGTTTCTTTTATTTCCGCTTTATTTTGACTCTTTACTGAGATTGTGGCTTTGATAGAGACCCTATTGTTAACTAAAGTATTTAATTCACTCAAAATCTTTGCAACATTCTTGTTTAAATCATCTATTAACTTAGTTAATAAAAGCAATTCATTATCACAATCTTTATCACTAAATAAATCTTTTCTTAATGTTTTGTTACTTTCTAAACGCATTTGTATAACTTTCATACTTTCAGATAGTTGAGACAATTCAATATTTTTCTTATCAATACTTTGATTATTTGTAATAATTGTGTTTTCTAAACTTTTAATTTCAACACTTTTTTTATCAATTGAATTTACATGCCTATCAAAAATAATTTTGTAATTATTTAAAATAGAATTAGATATATTCTTAAATTCTTTATATGGTATAAAAAATTCATTTAAATTTGAAATCTCAATTTCATATTGTTTATTCTTAGTTAAAGAATCTTTTTTACCATTAATTGTATCATTAATAGATTTGTTAATACTTAATAATCTCTCCTCATATTTAACTTTATTAATTGAGTGAGTATTTACTAGTTTTTCTTTTGCTTCTAAATTTGAAATTTCTTTATTTAAGTGTTCTATATTACGTTCATTTTCTTCTCTTAAGATGTTAAATGTTTCATCAAATAATGATTGAACTTTTAAAGAATTAACAAGAATTTCTTTATTTGTAACTACAGAGCTTTTTAAACGCTTTATATTATCTTCAATAGTATCAATTTTAGATTTAAGATCAATGTTCTCATTAGTTAAAGCTTCAAATTTAGTGTTAATTGTGGCTAGTTCTTGTTCTTCTTTTATTAAATTATCTTCTTTAACAGATAAAGGTTGTGGATGATTTAATGATCCACAAAGAGGGCAAGCTTCTCCTTCTACTACGTTATGTGCAAAAGCAGATAGTTTTAATAACTCTTTTCCTCTTTCAATAGCAAGGTTAGCTTTGTCTAAGAGCTTTTTTTGTTCAACAAGATTTACTCTATTAGATTCTCTCTCAATTTCTTTATTACAGAGTTCCTTTTCAAAAGTATCAAGTAATAATCTATCTTTTTTATATTGATTTAATACATCTTCTAATCTATTTAAAGTAACATTTTTCTTATTGCATAAATCAAACGAAACTTTTAATTCAATGTTTGATTTATTTTTAGAAATCTCTCTATTAATACTATTTATTATTTCATCAACTTCTTGTAGTTCTTTATCAAATTTTGCTTTATTTTGATCTAAAAGATTAAGTTCTCTATCATACTTAATAATTGCATTTTTAGAATCTTCTAAATAATGAACATTTGATTTTAATAGATTATTATTGGTAATAAACTCATCATATTTTTCGGACAAAATCTTATGACTTTTATGAGCTTTTAAATATTCATTAGAAATTTCAATTGAACTCTTAATATCATTTATTCTAACTAAAAAAGTGTCATTTGATAATTTCAGGCCATTAATTTCCTCAACACTCTTATTATATTGAGTTTCTGAATAAGAGAAATCACGGCCATCATGGCTAATATTTAAATCAATTGGGCGAACTTTAGCAATGATTTTATTTAATTCTAATTTCTCTTGTTCTTTTTTGGTTATTGAATCATTTGTAATTGTTACTTGTTTATTTTTAGATTCAATTAAATTATCTAGAGTAGTAATTTTACTGTTTAATTCGAGTATCTCAGTAGATATAATTTCTAGTTTAGTACTATCTATATTAAGTTTATTTGATAATTGATAGGGCTCTTTAGCTTTTTCAAATAAATCTAATTTTTCTTTATAATTATTATTTTGTTCACTATTACTATCACGTTTTTTAATGTCATTAGTTAAAGAAGATCTCTTTAACTCTAATGAATCTTTTTTCCCATAATAACTTAGTATTTTATCTATAGCATATCTATCTTTATTTGATTCTTCAATTAATTTTTGATTTTTACTAATTGATTGCTCTATTTCCTTTTTTTCTTCATCACTTAAAATATCTTGGCTTTTTAATCTTTCATTTATCAATTCAAGTGCTTTATTTTCAAAAGAATAGTGTTCATAAATCTTCTTTCCAATTTTACTATAGATTTCAGTACCTGTAATTTGTTCAAGAATTTTAGCTTTATCATCATCTTTGGCAATTAAAAACATATTAAAATCACCTTGGGCCAATAAGACAGAACGAGAAAATTGATCAAAAGTTAAATTAATTAGACCTTCTAACACAGTATCAAAATCTTTATTACTAGTTAATTGCTTATCATTGGTGATATCCCGAAGAGTCCTTGTATACATTAAAAGGTTACCATCTTTCTTGTTTCGGGCTTTCCTTTGAGAAAATAGTGCAGAGTATTCACAATTACAATTGCTAAAGAATACTTCACTGTAACAATCACCTGAGTCTCTATTCATTATTTCATTACTAGAACCTGTGATTTTTTCAATACGAGCTGTTTTAGCAAATAGAGCTAGTGTAATTGCATCAAGAATACTTGATTTACCAGAACCAGTATCACCAACTATGGCAAAAATGTTATCTTCTATTAATTCTTTATCAGTAAAATCTATTTCAAATTTACCCTTTAGAGAGTTTAAATTACTTAGTTTTAATTTAGTTATTCTCATAATTGGACTTCCTCCATAACTACATCAAATAAAGATATAACTTCATCATCTAAAGAATCTTTAATGATTTCAGTAAATATTTCTTTGGGACTTAACATACTAAGAGCTATAAATTGAGAGGTATTAGTTAAAACTAATTTTGAATTTTCTATTTTCATTGATAATATTTCATATTTTTTTTCAAGAGATAAAATATATTCATTCAGTTTTGTATCTAGATTTGGATCAATTTTTTTTCCACTATAAATTATTTCAAGATATGTTAACTTTTGCATATCTTCTTCATCTAAAGTAGCTTCGAATATTTTTATTTTATTTACTATTTCTTCATAACTATTTCCTTTAGCTTGGCAAAGAGAAATAAAAGTAGGGGTTTTTATAATTGTTTTAATAAATTCTTTTTTATTAAAATCAAGAAGAACCATACCTTTATTAGACCTCTCGCCAAAACCTAATTGGATAGGAGAACCACAATATGTTAATCGATCATCTTTATTAATAATTTGAGGTTTATGGATATGACCAAGTGCTAAATAATCAAGAGAGGGGGGAAAGGCTTTCGAGGGAAGTGTATTCAATTTACCTACATAAATATCTCTAACGCCATCTCCTTTATCTATATTTACAGAACCACCAGAACTAAATAAATGTGCCATACCAATTATTGGTAGAGTTTTATCAAATTTTTCATTTATTGCTACTTCACATTTATTAAAATGAGAGGTTAATTCTACCTCTATTTCATTTTCCAAATCAGATGCACTTTTGGCCTCAAAATTGGTTCTTAAATCCATATCACTTAAAAAAGGAACAGCTAGTATTTGAACATATGGCTCATTATTTTTATCTTTTAAAATTAATAGTTCATCCTCAACATTTGAAGATGTAATTATATGGATCTTAAAGCTAGTTAATAAAGGAGCAACTAAAGAGACAACTTGTTTTGAATCATGATTACCACTAATTATTACTACGTCTTTAATATTAGTAGTGGTAACCAAATTAAATAAAAATTCATAAAAGAGAGCCTGAGAAGTAGGAGAGGGTGTTCTATTGTCGAAGATATCACCACTTATGAGGAGTAAATCAACATCGTTATCCACGATTGATTTTATTAAAAAGTTAAAGAAACTTTTATGAATATCTGTAAGTCGTAATTTTAATAATTGTTTTCCAATATGTAAATCACTAGTATGTAAAACTTTCAATGTAAATAGCTCCTTTATAAAAATACCCCACTTTTAACGCTAATTTTAAAGTGGAGTAATTTAATATTTATTTGTTCAATTAATAGTTTAGATTCTTAACTTCACGTTTTGCATCTCTGCTTAAATCTCTTTCTTTAATTGCATCTTTCTTGTCATGAAGAGCCTTACCTCGAGCTAAACCAATTTCCATTTTGACAAGATTTCCTTTTAAATAAACTCTAATTGGTACAAGGGTTAAACCTTTTTCATTTATCTTTCTATCAAATCTTTTAATTTCTTGCTTATGCGCTAATAGAACTCTTTTTCTATTAGGATCATGATTAAAAATGGAACCTTGTTTATAAGGTTGAATTGTAAATTGTAATAAAACTAAATTTCCTTTTTCTATTACAACATAACTATCAGTAAATGAAAAACGCCCCTCTCTTATACTTTTTACTTCTGTTCCTACAAGACTCATTCCACATTCCAATGATTCAACAATTTCATAGTTAAAGAATGCTTTTTTATTTTTTTGTAATAATTTATAATTATTTTTATCTACACCAGCCATAATATTTTTCTCTCTTTAATTTATTCTTACACTTATCAATAATATAACAAATATTATAATAAATGTAAAAAGAATTATTAAAATAACGATAAATATTAAAAAAGAGGTTAATTTAAAAACTAAAAATGTGTATTTCAATTTATTAAAAACATTTAAAAGAAGTGACAAAGATAATAATTTCTATAAGTTAGTAGGAATTATTATATTTTAAAAGAATAATTTGATAAGATAAAAATATAGCGATAATGAAGTATTAATTTAATAAAATACATTACTTTCTTCTTTTTAGGTAATAAAATAACTAAATTAATTTAATATTTATTTAGTTAAAACTAAATAATGATACTTAATTTTATTATTTTCTCAATAATTCTTTACAAGTTAATTTATTTGAATTAATAATATAAAAAATATTATATTAGGAGTTTGTATGAAAAACGAACCCAAAAAGGAAAATGTTTACCAATTAAATGGTGAAGTTCCTCTTTCAACAGCTATACCTCTAGGTCTCCAACACGTTGCTGCAATGTTTGCAGGTAACTTGACACCTATTCTTATCATTACTGGAATATGTGGCATTTCTAGTGGATCTGCACTTCAGATTACCATTTTACAAAATGCTATGTTAATTTCTGGTCTTGTCACGTTGCTACAAGTTATTGGTTTTGGTCCTATTGGTGGTAAACTCCCTATTGTTATGGGAACAAGTTCAGGTTTTATTGGAGTAAGTAAAGGAATCGCAAGTTCTATGGGCGGCGGATTAATTGGCTTTGGAGCAATTCTAGGGGCATCTTTAATAGGTGGTCTATTTGAAGGTGTTTTAGGATTCTTCTTAAAACCTTTAAGAAAGTTCTTCCCTTCCATTGTTACAGGTACTGTTGTACTTGCTATTGGTCTATCTTTACTTGATGTTGGTATCGCCTTCTTTGCCGGTGGTTTTGGCGCAAAAGATTTTGGTTCTATAGAAAACTTAACACTAGGTTTTATTGTTTTAATCGTTATCATTATATTTAGACATGCTAAATCTCCATTCTTACAAGCTACATCTATCATCATTGGTATTATGGTAGGTTATTTAGTATCAGGAATAATGGGAATTATTTTACCAAAAACACTTAGTATTATTGCAGCTGATGGCTCAACTACAGAAGTTTTAAAATCATGGGTTCTAAGTGGTCAACAGATTGCTAATGCTAAATGGTTCTCACTTCCTAAATTCATGCCTGTTAAACTAGTTTTTGATGTAAAAGCTATTTTCCCAATGCTTATAATGTTCATTGTTACAACAGTTGAAACAATCGGTGATGTATCAGGTATTACTCAAGGTGGTATGGATAGAGAAGCAACTGATGATGAATTATCTGGAGCAGTAATGTGTGATGGTGTTGGTTCCTCACTAGCTTCAATATTTGGCGTACTTCCAAACACTTCTTTCTCTCAAAACGTTGGTCTTGTTGGTATGACAGGTATTGTTAATCGTTTTGTTATTGGAATTGGCGGTTTAGCTCTTGTTCTTTGTGGTTTATTCCCTAAACTTGCTGCTATTATATCTATTATGCCAATGAGCGTATTAGGTGGAGCAGCTGTAATGATGTTTGCATCAATTGCTGTTAGTGGTATTGGATTATTAACAAAAGAAAAATTAACATCAAGAAATATTACAATTTTAATCGTAAGTTTAGGTCTTGGATTTGGCTTAGGTTCTAATCCTGCAGCTGTAGCTCACCTTCCTTCTGTATTACAATTATTCTTTAGTGGTAGTGGTATTGTTCCAGCAGCAATTTTTGCTATTGTATTAAATATTATCCTTCCAAAAGAGATTGAAGAAGCTAAATAATAAATAAATTATTTAAATGTTTTATAAAACTGCCAATCTACTATAGTGAGAGGTTTGTCTAGACACTAATTGATTAGTACACCAAGTTATTAATTGTATGAAAAGATATAAGGAGATTTGAAGCTTTTCAGGTCTCCTTTATTAATTAATTAGAATATAAATCATCGTAATGTTTAGGGTGATATAAATAATCTATATCAATTGCTAAATTCAAATCCAAAATTTATGGTAAAATTTTATATTATTCCTTTCTTAAGAATATGCTATCAAAATAGAAGCTAACGTTTATTAGAGGATATTCACAATGCACTAAAATGATTACTACTCCTGAACCCGTTA
Source organism: Spirochaetaceae bacterium (assembly GCA_016649775.1). GTDB lineage: Bacteria > Spirochaetota > Spirochaetia > Sphaerochaetales > Sphaerochaetaceae > Pleomorphochaeta. The sequence goes on along the minus strand of JAENWY010000045.1, from coordinate 3,334 downwards.
TTAGAATAATTTAAAATAAAAATCTTGGTACATGTACAAACCTACATAATATAGTAGTACTTATTTAAGTTCAAAAATTAATTTGTTTTTGAATTATATGCTAATAAAAAAGCTAAAATTAGTTAAAATAAAATAATTCTTCTTAAAAAGCAACATACTACTGCATGGGATAAATTGAAGCATAGGGCTCATTATATAAAGTAAATAAGTAATTTGTTTATATAGTTCAATCACTTAGGTTAAAAGGCCAAGAGAGACACTTTACACCGTTTTTATAACTTGAAAGAGTGTAGCTAATTCAAGTTTTGAAACAACAATTTCACCAATCAAAGATATTAAATAAATAGAAATGTAAAATCTTCTATTTATTTAATTGGAAAGTATTATAATTTATCTGTTTTCTTTGCTTAAAGTAACACAAAAGCACCTGTAATAAACACGTAGAAAAGTATCAAAAACCATCTTAATTAGTTGAATATATAAAGTAAAAAATTTCTTTATTAGATAAAAATTTAAAAACTATTTAATCAATAATAATGTTAGATTTATACATCTAGCAAAATATTTCAAAAGCCTTTTAAACTAAAGACTAGCTAAATTAACAGCTAGTCTTTGATAATTTAAAATATAATATATTACTAATTAATTAAAATTAATTCCAAGCAATACGGAAACCAAGATAATCAAAACAAGCCTCACTTTCCATTACACCAACACTGTTAAGAGAAGTGCTTTTATTCAAAATAGAGCCACCTTTAACAATAATATCACAATTTAAATTCAAGTTTTTTATATTTTTTAATATAGCTTCTTCATTTAATAATCTAGAAAATGGCAAGAAAATTGAACTTGTGAATTCCCAAACACCTCCAAGCATTAATACTGGAGTTGTAGTATCACTATCTAGAGAGACCAATGATGTTGAATATTTATCATTAAAAAATTCATTTGAGGATAATGCAGCAAGACTCCACTGTTGTTCAGTAGGTATTGTTATAGTCTTACTAGTTTTTGTAGATAACCATTTACAAAAAGAAACAGCAGCATTGTAGCTAATATTTGTAATAGGAGAGTAGGAAGGATACATAATAGAAAGAGCTATACCTTTAAGATAATTATTATCAACTAATCCCTTTTCAACAAGATTATCAATATTATCTTTTGACCAAGTAGGAGTCTCATGAACAAATATTGAATAAAGATATTGAGAAACAGGAGCTCTTAAAATATTAAATTCTCCAACTGAAACATTAACACCTGCTTCACTAACTTGAGGATAGGTGAAGAAAGTTTTATGTCCCATAACAAAGGACGTAGTTGGAATAGTTACACTTTCAATACTTACATCATCAAAATTTAATACAGAAGCTTTACTTATAATTTGACTTGCTTCTTCTACAGTTGTTGCTTCTTCACCAACATCACCTTCGATGCTGCCATTAAATAAAGTTTCAGCTTTTTTTAAATTATCGGAGAAATCAAGTCCAAGATATTCATAGGCACTTTTTACATCATCAAGCATTTTTACACTACTTATAAAAGAACTAATAGTAGCAAGATCAATTTCATAAGTGGTTAAACTAAATCCAAAAGCCTTCACATCTTTTGCATATGACAAAGCATAAGGAATGTAATTTATTACAGAAGTAAAATCTGTAATACTACTTTGATTAATACTCATTTGTAAATCAAAAGTTCTAAGCATATCTATTTGTTCACTATTTAACTCGTATACATTTAAATTTACATCTTTAGTTCTTTTAAAAAGCCAAGTAAAAAATATAGGGTGATCTATTTTAAGAGTGCTTTTATAAAGTACTACTCCGCCTTTTGTATAAGTTATACTATGTTCACCAGATTCTATAAAATCTTGACCTGGAAGACCTGTTACAAAAGCATCATCAACAAAAGCATCATCAACAAAAACACCAACACCATTAATATCACTAGTAAAGTTGACAAAACGTCCACCATTCTTAAGACCAGGAAGGATACCGATTAAAAACACAATTAATGCGATAGCTAATATAATAAAAGCTAAAATATATACACCAGGTCGCATATTACCTAGTTTAGGCAACTCGACACTATCTACCTTTGGTAAATCTTTAATTTCTTTCATAGATTACAAGTTACTTATCAAATTAGTCCTTGTCAACTCTAAAGTAATACGGTATTGTTTTCTTATGGAAAAATTTTTAACAAAACTCGAAAATAAAACTGTTTCTTATCTTACCCACAGGAAACAATTGAAGATATATGAAAAAAATAACAAACCATCTAGAACTTTTTTAGGTGAACTTAAAGGTTGGGTTGATGCACTTGTTTTTGCAATTATTGTAATACTAATCATTAATCAATTTCTATTTCAATTATATATAATTCCATCTCCATCTATGGAGAAAACTTTATTAGTTAAAGATAGAGTATTTGTAAATAAGAATATTTTCGGTTTAGAACCTTATCCCGGTGGAACAAAACTTGGAACAAAAAATAGACGTGTTCATCGTGATAATATTATTACTTTTTATAATCCTGAGTATGTTTCTAAGGGTCCTGTATTTGATATTTTAGCTCAAGTACTGTTTATGGGAACGCTATCACTTGTTAAAATCGATCGAAATAAAGATGGTAGTATTGCAGAAAGATTGCTTGTCAAAAGAGCCGGTGCTATGAATGGAGACACAGTAAAATTTGTCAATGGTAATGTTTTAATAAGATCAGCCGGCACATCTTCTTTTGTACCTGAATCAACATTTAGAGTCAACAATAATTTATCTAGTGGACCAAACAGATTAATTGAAAACACTTATTATGAAGGAATGAATGCTTGGGCTGCATTATATGCTTATCAAGAAAAAGGCATAAAAACAGATGCTCAAATTCCTCAATATCTTAAAAGTGAATACACAAGTTTAACAGAAAAAAACTATCCTAAAGATGGCTATGGTTTCAAAACAATTGAAAATAATATTCAACATAAAATAAATCCAACAGACTTTAATTCTAGATCAAACAATGCAATTTATCAAAATGGTATTACAGTTCCAGATGGCTATGTACTTCCTTTAGGTGATAATAGAGACAATAGTAATGATGGTCGTTACTTTGGTCCTGTTCCTCAGGGTTCTGTAACAGGTCAAGTATTATTTAGATTCTGGCCTTTAAATAGGATTGGTTATCTCGGTAATAAATAATGGATTATATTAAAGAATCTGATTTAATAAATCTAATATCATGTAATAATCAAACATTATCGTTGTATGTCCATATTCCATTTTGTACATCAAAATGCGAGTACTGTGCTTTTTATAGCGAACCAATATCTAATTGG
>JAENWY010000197.1 GCA_016649775.1 Spirochaetaceae bacterium | reverse complement strand
ATCTGTTCGCCACCTTAGCTCAGTTGGTCAGAGCACGTGATTTGTAATCTCGGGGTCGTCAGTTCGAATCTGACAGGTGGCTGCTAATTTAAGCTTCATTAATTTGAAGCTTTTTTTATTATATTAATATTCTTGGAACTCAATTATACCTATGACAAGAAAAATCTATTTTTGATAAATAATAATTTATTTATCATATGATATTTTTTAACAGTAACTTGCTATTTACTAGTTTAATCCGGCATTTGTCTGTATAGTACCTAAATTTTAACAATAAGTTGTAGAGCTAGTATATAATTATTATTATTTCAACAATTTTACTTATATTTATTTTCAGTTTGCAGGAAAATGGCAAATAGTTATCCATTATTTTGTTTGCAGGCTAGGCCTTTTGTAGTTCGGCTTTGAGTGGTACAAGCACGATTACTAATATTATAACAATAAGTCCTATAACCATAAATATTTTTTACAACTTATTTATCTTAAAATTTGATAGATAATAAATAAAGCAATAACTGAACTTATCGATATAAGGAGCAACTCCTAAAAGGGGTAAGTGTTTATCCTTTAAGTTCATCATTGTTCAAATTGTTTGTTATTTGTAATTATTTAATTTTAGTAAAAAGGCCTACAAAAAAATTACTAATACACTGCTGCTTAACGATAGAATTTAAATAAATAACATACAGTAAACACCGTAAAAATTAATTTTATAATTCTAATTAGTAATAGAACTTTATTACTGCTTTTTCAAAAGATTTACATTTTACTTGTAAATTTATAAAAATTATTTCATAAATTATATAGCTAATTTTTTGTTACAAATAAATTTATTTATATAAGCTTTTTTTATCAGAATATCTTTTGAAATATTTTAAAAAACTAGTTGACAGGATATAATACAATTAATATACTACGCTACGTTATTTGGGTTAACGGAAATGAAGTTAATACATAATAAATGCCACCTTAGCTCAGTTGGTCAGAGCACGTGATTTGTAATCTCGGGGTCGTCAGTTCGAATCTGACAGGTGGCTCACTTTATTATTTAATTTTGTTATCTAAACTTATAAATGCCACCTTAGCTCAGTTGGTCAGAGCACGTGATTTGTAATCTCGGGGTCGTCAGTTCGAATCTGACAGGTGGCTCACTTTATTTGTTTTTCCTTTATTCCTTTTATATGCCACCTTAGCTCAGCTGGTCAGAGCACGTGATTTGTAATCTCGGGGTCGTCAGTTCGAATCTGACAGGTGGCTCATTTTATTCTTCTTATTAATTCCCTTTTAATATTTTTCATAATATTTTTCATAATATTTTTCAATTATAATCACCTTATACCTAAAATTTGTTGTTAATAGAATTATACAAATATCTATTTGCATCTACCTTTAATTATAATCAAATCGACTAAAATAAATAATAAAACCCAATATTATGTAATATTGGGCTAAACTATTTCAACTGTATTCAATTTGCAAAATCAGGTCTAAGATTACAGGCTCTTCTTAAATAAACAGGCTTTAAAGTACCTATGCTAGTCTTGAATACAATTAAGATTCTAAGAACTTTTTCCATCATTCCATTAATTTCTGGTTCTTGTGAACAAAATAGTGGAATATCAGTAGCATAACCACTTGCTCTAAGTGCCGCAGCAGGATTTCTTGATTTAAGATCCGAGGTTTGTGTAAACATTATATATAGAATATCTTTCTCTTCAATACGGTTTTCCTGTGATAAAGTTTCAAAAAGCTCAAGAATTGCTTGATCTAAAGCATCTTTTGTATCTACATCAACTGTTGTAGCGCCTCTAAGGGCTGCAGTCTTACTAACATTTCTCATTTTTTATATTCTCCTCAAAATTTATGATAATTTATTGTATTTTCATAATATTATTATACTATTACCTGCTAATTCATAAACCATAGAGAAAGTAACATCAACCCCTATTATTAAAGCAATTCGTAAAATATTGCCTATAAAGTGTTGCAGGGGGAATAGTCGATCTCTAAATAATAGTGAAAAACAAAAAATAAAAATCCAGATACCAAATACTAGTGTTAAAAATATCATCAGCTTCAAAACCTCAGATACTACTAAGCAATATTGATTTGATACTTCAAAGTTTAAGCATGTGATATAAAATATTAACAAACAAATTGTAGAAAAGACAAGATACCAATGGACCCTATTACCCATTTCTAACACTCTTCTAGATTTTAGCATACATAAAATTCCTTTACCAATGATTTTCTCTAGGGTTTAAAAATACTGTATATACAGAACCTTTTATAGTTTCGACTATAAGATTTCCTTTTGTAGCTTCATTTGACAGGGACATTTTACTAATATTGATATCAAAATTATCTAATGGCCATTTTAATTCTTTCGCATTAACAACTGATTCACTGTTTAAACAAGTGGGTATAAAACTAACTATTTCACCTTTAGCTGTTTTGAATCTGCGTTTATCTTTAACTAAATACATAGCTTCTTTGCGTGTTATCCAACAAATGGGGGGACCTAGCTTTTTAAATAATGTCCAAATATTTAATAAATGATCCATTCTTCCTTCACCACCACCGATTAAGACATAATCATCATAACCTCTATCTTTGACTAAAGAAATAGCTAACTCCGTATCAGAATAATCTTTATCTTTAGGATATTTTAAAACTTCTAAATCAGTTAATAAAGATGTATCTTTAATTGAGTCAAAATCCCCGATAGCTATATCGCATTTTAATCCAAGTATTTCTGCAACATCAAGACCACTATCTGCGGCCACAATAAAAGCATTATCTAAAGGAACTGTTTCGGGTATAAATAGAGGCGCATTGCCTCCTGTAATTATTATAGCTAATTTCAAAATTAAAACTCCATAAAAAAAAGGTTGTGAAAATCCCAAATATAGGGTAATCTTATGCAACAAAACACAACAATTAAAAGGAAAAAAAATGTCAAACGCAAAAGAAAGATTAAGTAAACTTGCTTTACATCCAGCAGATATAATGTTACCAAAAAAAGGTATAGACCTCAATAAATGGGCAGTTGTCGCTTGCGATCAGTATACATCAAATAGAGCATATTGGGAAAGAGTAAAAGCGTATATTGCAAGTTATCCTAGTACGCTTCCCTTAATTTTTCCTGAAGTATACCTAGAAGATGGTAGAAATAATGAAATTATTGAAAATATCAATAAAACAATGAAAAATTATGTTGATAAAGATATTTTTGACTCCTATAAATCTTGTTTCTTTTTAGTTAAAAGAACTGTTGGCGGCAAAAGTCGTTTAGGCTTGATTGCAACATTAGATTTAGATAAATATGATTTCAGTGCTAATTCAACATCTTTAATTAGAGCAACTGAAGGAACTATACTTTCTCGCATACCACCAAGAAAAGCAATACGTCAGAATGCTCCATTAGAACTACCTCATATCATGGTATTAATAGATGATAAAGAAAAAACACTTATTGAACCTTTTTCAAAAACTCTTTCCAAATTAAAAAAAGTATATGACACCCCATTAATGGAAAAGGGTGGAGAAATTCAAGGTTATTTAATTAATAATGAAGAAGCTTTTGCTTCCATAGCTAGTGCTCTTGAAGGCCTATATAACAAGCTTGATCCAGCAAACCCTCTATTGTTTGCTATGGGAGATGGAAATCACTCATTAGCTACTGCTAAAAGTTGTTGGGAAGATATTAAAAAGAATTTAAGCATAGAAGAACTGTTAACTCATCCTGCACGTTTTGCATTAGTTGAAATTGAAAATATCCACGATGAAGGGTTAGAATTTGAACCAATTCATCGCGTTTTGTTTAATTTAGACAAAGACGAATTTGAAAATTTATTAATCAAACATTGTAGTTCTTTTACCGCTACACAACTTGATAATAAAGAAACACTTAAAACATCTATAGAAGAATTAGAAGGACAAACATTTGGTTTTGCTACCAAAAAAGATGGTATCCTATTATATAAAATTGTAGATCCAGAAGGCTCTATTGCAGCTGGAACTATTCAATTAATATTAGATGAAATGGTTGAAAAGAATATTGGGACACTAGATTATATTCATGGTTTTAACGAAGCAATTGAATTAGGTACAGAAGATAATAACATTGCAATTTTAATGCCTGAAGTTTTAAAATCAACATTCTTTGATGCAATTATTAAAGATAAAGCTCTACCTAGAAAGACTTTTTCAATGGGAGAGGCTAATGAAAAAAGATATTACTTAGAAGCAAGATCTCTAAATAAAAATTAATATTCATTAATTACATTAATAAGAGATGAGCTAATAATGATTCATCTCTTTTTTT
>JAENWY010000288.1 GCA_016649775.1 Spirochaetaceae bacterium | reverse complement strand
TAACTTATGTATTACTGCTGTTACAGATCCTAATCGTTCAAATTGCTTTAGAGCTAATTCTTGTCTTCTTTTGTGTAAAGCTTTACACATCTATTGTTGTTCTCCTATATTGAGCCCAACTTTTTGTCCACCTGCCCATTTTGAAAAATATTGAACAACTAGACGAATATAAGATTTATGTTGATTATAATAATGATAGTGGAGAATCCGCGTATTGTGTCAAATTCCAAGTTGATGGAATAGATAATCCTACTGTTACAGATAAATTTAAAAGATTTGCTGTTCATCCCATAAGAAGATTTTTGTAATATAAATAATATTGGATTCTCTGGAAGTTTAAATAACTTATATTTTTGATTATTATATAAAGAGTGTTGCTTTTGCACAGAGTTGCTTTTTTTGACTTTTCATAGTTAAATTGGGGTTATAATAGTTGTTTCTGCGGTAGACTATGATTATGTGAAAATCCTCATGGTTTGTTTTAGAAACCTTAGGATTTCTACGCCATGCAAAACGATTAATATTCTAAGTCCAGAAAGAATACTGAATGGACAGACCTAGATAAAGATAAAATTACTTCTTTACAATTTTTTATAGATGAAATTAATCATCGTAACTACGATTTGAAACATAAAGAGTTATCTAACGAATATAAAAAAGAACTATTAAATTCTTATAAACCATCAGTATGCCATTACTGCCATATGAAATAAATCAAGAATTTTCGATTTACTAAAAATTGAGTACAAAATATATATCGACTCATCTATTTGTAAACAAATCTTTAATATTACAACAAATATCCTTTTCAATAATCATAAAATTTCTATAACTGAATGGGTTGATTTTAGCCTAGATTTATTTGGTTATAAAAGTTTTAATTCTATATTAAAAACTTAAAGAATTAGTTTTACTACAACGAAATACTGGATTAGCAAGACCTTATTTTTAATATAGCACTATCACGATGCCATACTATGGAAATCTTTACATAGTATGGCATTAACACACTCTTCCTTATTCGATAATACTTAATATCAATATCATAAAAAAGATAAATATCTCTAATTAATAATTTCTCTAATCAAATTTTTTTTATATTTATCCACAATTTTATTTTTCTGTATAATATCTTCCCCAAATATTTTGGAACTTTTTTTATTAATAGAACTTACTGCTAAAGTAAAAAATGGATTATTTCGCGTTTCCTTTCCAGGTTTTAAATTTGTGTCTAAATTAAGAAATACGCCAATAACTCCAAACTCTAACTCATGAAGAGTGCTAACAAATTTCTTCATATCAGATGAGGAAATAATATCTTCTTTAAATTCTTTTTTATTATTTGCTTTCTTATCGTCTTTTTTTTCTATTTTAACCCTAGGAGAAATAGTAGTTGGATCAAATGGATGTTCTTTAAACCATTCATCTATTGTGTCAAAGTCTAAAAAGCATAAAACCTTAAGAATAAATGGATCTATAGAAACCCATCTCTTTACTGCATTATCAACCAATTGCTGCATTTTATCCGGTTTATAGTTTTCAAAAATATTAGTCCGTGCACTATTTAACAAATCGAATCTATCAGAAAATTCAAATCTAAAATCGTCATATTCATCACCTTCACAATCACTGCAAAACTTTATAATGGCGACAAATATGCTTTCAAACACAAACTCTATGATAACCTTTCTTTTGTAACTATGAAAATATATTTCACTGCAATGAACACCTTTTTTAATAGAATGAAATACTCCACCATTATCTACAAAGAAGAAAGAACCATCTTTAGGATATAATGCTTTAATATTATTCATTGGAGAATTTGAAATTTCATCTGATTCAAATGCAAATATTTCTTTAATTGATGATCCATAAATACTATATAAGTCATTTGAATTTAATTCATGATAAACAAAATCAAAACTAGCCTTTAGCATTGATTTATTATCTTTATCATAAGCACCAGTTAAAAAAGGTCCCAGTTCTTTAAACAAATGATCAGCTGTTGGCTCATATATGTTAATATAATTTTTGTCGACAAATTTATAACCTTCAAAAATTGATAAAGATATATCTTTTTGAAAAGAAGGTAAATCTAAATTTTTACTATATTGCAAATACAGTATCTCATATGCTTCTATAATCAAATCTTTATAGCTTTTTTTCACATCTGATAAGTATAATAATTTATCAATAATATATCGTTTTTGATCATATGTATCACCATAAACACCATTAACAATTTCCATTAAATATAAGAGTAGAAATTCATTAAATTTATTTATAGTTGGGACTACACCAGCTCTTAGCTGAGTTCTAAAACCAATATAAGATATCAAACGAGCTTTGTTTAACACATAATATTGAATAATATTTTTAGAAAAATGAAAAATAGTTGTCTTCTTAAGTACAGTGCTATCAACATTTTTCAACAAATTTGCATGTTCTATAAACAATATAATTGAGTTGTCATCTAATTCTTTTTTAGATGATTTATTAATTTTCTTTTTTACCTTAACTAAATACTTATCTACAAAAATACTGATTGCTTCATAAGAATCAAAAGTAATGATTCCATCATTTGTAGTTACTATTTCTTTATTATTCATAAGTTTTAATTCCTTTATATTGTCAATACAATATCTAAGTCT
>JAENWY010000034.1 GCA_016649775.1 Spirochaetaceae bacterium | reverse complement strand
TTCAAGATTTAATAGCCAATAAAGGAGATTGTATAAATCTTTAAAATGATAATAAAAAGTTTGTCTTTTATAATTCCACACAACTCAACTACTTGAGTAACTGTTATTTTATCTAAACTCTCATAACTCATTATTTTTTTAATGAAATTGCCAACATTTCTTTTGTATTAATAAAACCTCAATAAATTCAAATATACTTTCATTGATTTAAACATAACCCATGTCACTAATTTCATTTTTTCAAATATATATATCTTGATATTGAGGCTTCGTTAGTATCTGTGGGTAAAGTTTTAAAGAAGTAAGTTAAAATGTATTGTAAATGAGAATTCTAAAGAAACAAAAGCTAGGGATTAGAGAAGAAGATAGAATTTAATAAACTTATTTCACACCTAACTTAAAGGGATTATTGAAGTAGAAACCAAAAGAGTAATCATAGATTATACCTATAATCTAGTTATAAATGAATACCAAAAAGAGAAAACCTAACAAGTGTTTTATGTAGTAAAACAAACCTTTTATAAACAAAGATAAAAGGTATCAATTTAAAGTTTAATGATTTGTAAAATAAAATATAAAAGCAGAGAATATATAAAAAAATATATGAAATTACAAATGTAATGATATCAAAATTGAGGCCTTATTTTCTATCTGGAAAATGAAGAGAAGAAGCTAGTTTAATTGATAATACAGTACCTGCACTGATTAATTGTTCCATGAAATCTTCTGGTTGTGCAACAGGAAAATGAGATAACCATCTAAGAAGTGCAGAAACAATAAAATCTGTAAAAGCAGCTGATATTGGTAATATTTCAGTATTAACTTCTGGTCCCAAAAATCCTTCTATAGTAGGTTTTAACGCATTTGATAAATAATCTCTAAGACTATGTGGCCCTGTCACTTCAAAAGCTTTTCTATAAAAAACTTTATTTTCATATAAATACTCAACTAATTCGCCAGCTGCATCAAAATTATCAAAAGTTGAATATTTTTCTATAATAGGATTAATAATGTCTGTTTCAAATATCCATATGACCAATTCATATTTATCAGAAAAATGATAATAAAAAGTTTTACGATTTATTTGACAATCTCTGCAGATATAAGAAACAGATATCTTGCTAAAAGGTTGTTCATTCATTAAATCCTTCATACAATTCGCTATTGCGGTTTTAGTAAGTACATTATTTGCCATATAATAACATTATAAAGGTTAACAAACACTTGTCAACCTTGTTAATTTACTATATTAACAAAATTCGCAATTCTGTAAAAAAAAATATCTCTATTTTAAAACTTTAGCACTAATATAAACTGATCCTACAACATAATTTCCTTTCTTAACTGGAGAAGCTACTATATTAGAGGAATAAATTAATTGTAAATTACCTAATTCTGTTTTTACCTTTGAATAATAACAGTATTCACTATTATCAAGATATTGAACCTTTTCTGTTTCAAGCACTTCTCCACTATATATATTGAAAAGGATATTTTCTGAATATAACTTTCTTTGTTCTTCATCAATATCACCACTTTGGAGATTAAAGAAATAATAAGGAAATAACATTTTATCTGTCATATAAGGAGCTTCAGTTTTGTCTTCATAATCTTCTCTATCATTATAAACAGCCATTTGTGCAGGAAAGCCACATACTTGCAACTTTATACTTTCGTTTTCTTTAAGAACTGCATTTGATAAACCAGCTTCAATAACATTAACAATAAAAGCACTTTTGCCATCAAGTGATGAAAAAACTACTGCTGGTAATTCTGCTGTTTGTCCTAAGCTCATTACAGGTTTTGCTTTCCAAACACTTGAATTACTAATATGAGAATCTACTCCAATTATATCCAAGTCTGTCCCTTCTTTTGCTATTCTTGCAATAAGAGATAGACCATTTTTATACTCTACTTTTTTATAATCATAATCTTGGCCACTTTCTCTCTTCACATCTGTAAATAGGTTTAATACTTCAGCCTGATTATCTTTAACTTTACTAAGTCCTAAGCTATCTAAAAATAATGCCATATTTCCTCCATTTTTGGACATTCTATCAGTTAAAAGGGTTGATGAAAAGAGCAAGTAACAATAGTATAATACAAATGAATTGTACAAATGAATTAGGTGTAAGACAAGGAATTATTGATGGATTTCCTGTCCTTTTAGGATATTTTTCAACAGCTATTGCTTTTGGGTTATTATGCAGAGGTATAAATATAACACTATTTTCTTCTGTTTTAATGAGTTTAACGAGTTTTGCAGGCAGCGGACAATTTCTAACTATTAACCTTTATTCTACAGGCACACTCATGCTTGAATTATTTATTTCAGTAATGCTAATAAATTTTAGATATGTATTTATGGGAATAAGTATTAATAACAAATTACCTCAAGATATTACTTTTTTACAAAGATGCTTAATTGCATTTGGAACAACAGATGAAATTTTTACAATTGCAACTTTGAAAACACAAACATTGAATTTTCCATATTTGTTCTCAATGGAATTAACTGCATACTCAGGATGGGTTTCAGGAACATTAATTGGATATTTACTAGGAACTATGCTAAGTTCAAGTTTGCAAGCAGCAATGGGTGTTACACTTTATGCTATGTTTGCATCTCTTTGGTCTAATGAAGTAAGAAAAAATGGAGTGCCTGTGTTAATTATAGGCGGAATCTCAGCTCTTATTAACACCTTTTTAGTTTGCATTTGTAGCTTATCAGCAGGTTGGTCTTTTGTAATAGCTATGATTAGTGCTTCTTTTATTGGAAGTTATATAGTTAGGAAGGAATAAAAAATGGAACCAAAATCAATAATTGTAATTGTACTAGTAGCCGCTATTGCCACCTTAATACCTAGATTTCTTCCATATTTTTCAAAATCTGCAAATAATCTACCATATTTCATTAAAAGTAAATTAGAGTTATTACCAGTAGCAGCATTAGGTGCTTTAATTTTTCCATATGCTATTTTAGATTTTCACACAATATGGTATGCGGGTCTTTGTGGTGTTATAGCCTCATTCATTCTAGGATATTTAAAAAGAAGTATGATTGTCTCAATTCTGGCTAGCATAGTTGTTACTTATTTGTTTTTGGTAATTTAGTATATGTTTGATTTTCATCGCCATATAAACCAAAGCGAACTCCTACTTGATGCTTTCTATTGCACCTATAAGATAGAGGAATGGGATAAAATCAATGAATCAATATCCTTAGGTTTATTAATGAATTCTTCAATAGAATATGACGTAGATAACATTTTAATAAAATTAGAGCATAAACTACTTTTAAATAAATCATTTCAAATTGGTGAAATTGGACTTGATAAAAGATTTAAAAATGTTAATCAACAAGTTTTATTTCTAGATAAATGCATAACATTAGCTTACAAATATAATAAAGTCTTAACAATTCATTGTGTAAAATCCTATGATCTATTAATTAATATTTTAATTAAACATCAAAGGAATATGCCTCCACTCACTATTTTGCATGGTTTTTCATCAAGTTTGGATGTAGCAATAAAATTAAAAAATCTAAAGGTACACATTAGTATCAATCCTGACTTTATCAAAACAAAAGCCTTTAGAAATATTAAAGAGTTTGATAAATTAGGTTTTTTAATAGAAACTGACTGGGATAGTGATAATGATAATAATTATCAAAACTATTTTTTGTCATTCATAGAAACTTTTAAAAATATAAATTTAAAAAATTTTGAGGAAATAAATAATGAATACAGAACAATTCTCCAGAATATCACTTCTAGTAGGTGAACATAATATAAAACAATTGTTTAAAAAACATGTAGCTATAGTTGGAATAGGAGCTGTTGGTGGGATGGCATTAGAAGCTTTAGCTAGAGCCGGTGTTGGAAATATTACACTTGTTGATTTTGATACTATTTCAGTATCGAATATAAATAGACAGATTATAGCAACTTGGGATACAGTGGGAAAGGATAAAGCGGAAGAAGCAAAAAACAGAGTTTTATCTATAAATAGAGATTGTAATGTTCAAGTTATAAAATCTTTTTTTAGCTTAGAAGAAAGTGAAACAATATTTTCTGAAAAATTTGATCTAGTAATAGATTCAATTGATTCTTTGAATCCAAAATGTCAGTTATTAGAATATTGCTATAACAATAAAATACCAGTGATAAGTAGTATGGGAGCTGCACTTAAACGAAATCCATCATTAATTCAATACAGTGATCTTTTTGATAGTTATGGAGATCGTTTAGCAAAAATTGTTAGAAAAAGAATGACAGCTAGAGGAGTAGGCCGTGGCATAAAAGTTGTCTTTTCTCCAGAAATTGTTCGCTACAATTATGAAAAAGCTGAGGACATCAATAAGGAAGAAACCATTAAAAGAGGAAGAAAACGTAATGTATTAGGTTCTCTCCCTACTGTAACTGGAATTTTTGGTCTAACCATAGCCCACTATGCACTAGCAATGTTAACTGATGAAGCTGAATTTACTGGCGAAAAATCAATTAATAAAAGATTAATTAAATAAATTCGAATTTTCTAAAACATTTTGCATTATGAAAATTTATAAGATTAGGATCCATTTCAAATAATGATTGAAAATGAAGTTTTTCAAAAGTGGGACCACATTTATATATATTCCCAACTATTTTTAATTCTTTTATAGATTCACCAGCTTTTAAGATATGCCAATCTCTAAGATTTATACTTTCTTTTATTATGTAATGGGATCTATTTGAATTATTTTCTAATATTTCAATTGATCTATGTATTTTCTCAATATAGCTTATATCATATCGGATTCGACCATATCTCGAACTACCCCTTCCAACTAGCATAAAGGTTGTAGCACTTAGTTCAAAGTTTCTATAAAATTCTTCATCTTCTCTTTTCAAAAAAATTTCTACACAACTGTCTTCATATACTTCATCATTGTTATGAGTACTCATCCTTCTTAATTGCTTTTCAAAGACTTCAAAAGTGGCGATTAGATTGCTTTCATCATGTTCTAGCACTACTTTTACCATAACCTCGGGAGAATCAACCCAACAAGGTTTAAGTATTAAAGTTTCATTGTTTTTTAAATCTTTATCTCTTATTTCTAGTTTTTCCATATTTATCAAAATTATCCTTTTTATAAATTTATTACTTCCCTCATTTTTTTTAATGCATATACAACATTTAGCTCATATAAATATTTGAAGGTATTAAAAAAACATTCTACGTAGTAGAGGATTAGGCCCTTCTACTACATTCTTTCTCATTTCTTAAAGGGAGGTACTTAAAAGTGCTGTCAGTTTATAAAAAATCAAATATTATAGCAATTACAATATTAATTGTATGTGCTATATTTCTAAGTTCCTGTAATCAAAAGGTTGAACCAGGAAAATGTTCAATAAATATATCGGTAGATGCAAATAATTTACTAGATAGAGCAAGGAATATATTTCCTGATGATGGTTCTGATGTTATTACATCTTATGTTGTTACTTTAGATGGTCCAAATAATCAAAAAATTGAAAAAACATTTACAGGTGAAACAAATTCAATTGATGATTTAGTAATAGGCTATTGGACAATATCAGTTAATGCAATGAATAACTTTGATAAAGTTTTATCCTCTGGTAAAAAAATTATTTATCTAACTAATAATGTAAATAATGTTGAAATTAGTTTAGATAAACTAGAAGGAATTGGTAGTGCCTTTATTACCTATAATTGGCAAGGTGACCAAGTTAATGAAACTGATAATTTAGATATTATATACACAATTGCTTCTTTAGAAGGACAAAAAACTATTCTCAATGATGATTGCATATTAGATATTTTTAAAGAAGGAAATAGTGCAGATTTACTTATTAATAATATAGCTGCAGGTTCTTATGTTGTTTCATCAAAATTAATGAGTAACGGGGTGTGCATCGCCGGAATGGTAACGCCAATGAAGATTGTCTCTGGAGGAGATTCTTCTGATCTCCTATATTTCCTTGTTGGAGATAAAGACAATCATTTTAGTTTGCAAATTATATCCAATGTATTACTTCCTGTCGACGGAACAATTACTAGTACTATAGAAAGTCCTACAGTGGATACAGATTTTACATTAACATTCGTTCCAAATGAATTACCTATTGGTATTAGTATAAGTGATTTACACTATCAATGGTACTATGAAGGCTCAATTATTGAAGCTGCAACCACATCAACAATTACAACAAATACCCCTCTTGGTATCCATAGATATGATTTAATCATAAATTTGGAAAATAAAGGTTCAATTGGAGGAATTTCAGTTCAAGTAAACACAATTATATAAAAATATAACTATTTTTGGTTATTATTTTAAAAATACTTAAAACCTTATCCTCTATGTTTTTAACAATATAGAGGATTTTGTAGTTTAAAAAAAGATTTATTTTTTTCAAAAAACAATTTTAATCATGAACGTGAGTTAGTTACAATTTTTACATTTTGGTAACAAATTTTTACCTTGACAATTAATAAATAGATATACATATTTAAGTTATGAAAAATAAAAATGTCTCTTCACCAACTATAATTATGGATACTCCCATTGCTTGTGGATTTCCATCTCCAGCTGCAGATAGTAAGGAAAATTCACTTGATTTTAATGAATTATTACTCAAACATAAAAGCAGTACATATTGCCTTAGAGCTAGCGGAAGATCTCTAGAAAATTCAGGTATTTATGATGGGGATATTTTAATTGTAGATAAAAGTTTAACTCCAAAGAATAATGATTTAGTCGTTGCAGAATATCAAGGTGGTTTTACTGCAAAACGATTAAAATTAAAAGGCGATAATATATATTTACATCCTGAATGTGATGATTTTTCTGATATTCAAATAACAGAAAAAGACAATTTTTCTCTATTTGGTGTTATCAGTGCAGTAGTTAGGACTTTCAGAAAGTGATAGGTTTATGTGATTGTAATAGTTTTTATGCAACTTGTGAAAAACTTTTTAGACCTGATTTGAAAAACAAACCTGTTGTGGTACTTTCAAATAATGATGGTTGTATTGTCGCGCTTACAAAAGATGCTAAATCGTTAGGAATCATTAGGGGGGCTTCATACTTTTCACAAAAGGAAATTTTAGATAAAAATAAAATTACGGCATTTTCTTCAAATTATGCACTTTATCAAGATATTTCGGATAGAATTATGAATATTTTAAAGTCTTTAGTAGGTACTATCATGCCATATTCTATTGATGAAGCTTTTTTTATAATGCCAGAAAATCTTGACATTGATGAACTTCGTTCGACTATAATTCAATATACTGGAATAGAAGTATCAATAGGTATTGCAAGAACAAAGACTTTAGCAAAAATTGCAAATCATTTAGGAAAAGAAAGAAAAGCAGGTACATTTATACTAAAAAAGGAAATGGAAACGGAAATACTTAAAGGCATTTCTGTTAATGATATTTGGGGTATTGGAAGAAGTAGAGCTAATCTTTTAAAGTCAAAAGGTATTTTTTCTGCTTATCAATTATCCCAAAAAAATGACATTTGGATTAAAAAAAATTTAACTATTACAGGATATGCAACGGTTTCTGAACTAAGAGGAAGTCCTATGGTTAACATAGATATACCACCGCTAAAAAGCACTTGTAGTGGTATTACTTTTAGTCATTCAAAATCAGAATATGAAGAACTAGAAGAAGCTATTGCCTGTCATTGTACTAATGTAGCTAATAAACTAATAAAAAATAATATGAACTGCCAAACTATAAGTGTAAATTTATTTACTAATCGATTTTTAGAAGATTACATAGCCCCTTCTGCAATAATAAAATTAACAGATCCAACAAACTATATTCCTACCCTTATAAAAGCTGGAAAAGAAATTCTTTCTAAGATTTATAAACCAGCTAATTTCAAAGGATGCAGAGTTTGGGCAACTAATTTAAGCCCTTCAGGGAGTAGGCAAATGTCTTTATTTGTAAGTGAAAAGGAGCAAGATAAAATAGCAAAACAAGATAAACTAGCACTAATTATAAATGATATTACTCAAACTTATGGAAGAAAAAGTTTGATGTGTGCAGCAACCAATAATCGAGAAAAAAATGATTTAATGAGCAGAGAGATGCTATCTCCCTGCTATACTACGAAATGGACAGATTTACCTATCGTTTATATTTAATCAATTTAATGAATATATTTGTCGATTGGTAATATTCTTTTTATTTTTAAATCTATACATCCAACTTTTACAAGTAATTTACATAATAATTCTTCTCCTCTATAAACATTTTGAGATAATGTTAAAGAGAACTTTTTAGAAGTTACTATTTTTGTTATTACTTCCAAATCATCATTAAGAAAAGCTGGTTTATCATATACAATGTTAATCTCTTTTACTACAAAACCTACATTATTTTGTAGTAAAGAGACTTGATCTACTGTTTCTCGAATCATTTCAGATCTAGCATGTTCTGCAAAATCTAAATATTTACCGTGATAAACTATTCCTTCACAATCTGTATCTGAAAAATAAGTTCTAATTTTAAAGGAATGTGACATTAAATTTCTACCTCTGCACCATCAAATCTTAATGTTTCAAAATAATCATCCATAGTTTGAGCCCTTCTAATTAACTTTAATGAACCATTACTAGTTAAAAGATATTCAGCTGGGCGAAGCTTTGCATTATAATTAAATCCCATTGCATGACCGTGAGCTCCTGTATCATGAAGAACAAGTATATCACCTTTTTCTAATGATGGAAGTTCTCTATCAATAGCAAATTTGTCATTATTTTCGCAAAGAGATCCAGTGACATCATAAATTTTATCTTTTTTAGCTTTGGCTTTACCAAGTACACTAATGTGATGATAAGAACCATATAAAGCTGGTCTCATTAAATCGGCCATGCAAGAATCAAGACCTACATAGTCTTTATATTTATGAGTAACGTGTCTAACCTTTGATATTAAATAACCATATGGTCCCAAAATATATCTCCCTAATTCAAAAGAAATTTGGAGAGGTCCAAGGTTTTTAGCAACTATCAGATTGTTATATAATTTCTTTATTTCACCTGAAACATATTTAAGATCCATTGAAGATTGCTCTGGTTTATAAGGAATACCTACGCCACCACCAAAATCTACAAAATCAAGTTTTATACAAGCTTCTTTATTTATAGTATTACATAAGTCAAATATCATACGAGCTGTTTCAACAATAAAATCACCATCCAATTCATTAGAAGCAACCATTGTTTGAATACCAAAGTGTTTAACACCTTTCTCCTTCATTATTTTGTAGCATTCAACTATTTGGGACTTTGTAACACCATATTTAGCTTCAACAGGATTTCCAATTATTACATTTCCTGTTCGATCTGGTCCAGGATTATATCTGAAACAAATTGTATCTGGAACACAACCTAGTGCATTTTCCATTGCTTCAATATGAGTAATATCGTCTAAATTAATAATAGCTCCAAGCTCATAGGCTCTAATAAATTCTTCATCTGGAGTATCATTTGATGTCATCATCATTTTAGAACCTTCAAGTCCACATTTATGTGACAACTCTAATTCAGGAAGTGACGAACAATCTGCCCCAAAACCTAAATCAAATAATCTTTTAATTATTGATGGTGTAGGACAAGCTTTTACAGCAAAATAGTTAATAAAAGAAGGAGCCCAACTAAATAAATTAATAAATTCTTTAGCATTATCTATTATTGCTTTTTCATCATATAAATAAAAAGGTGTAGGGATATCTTTAATTAAATTTAATAATTTTTTTTCATTTAATGGCAATTTTTTTTCATTCATTACATATTTTCCTTTATTGATAAAATGGCTTTAACTACATTTTCTCTATGACCATATGAAGAAACCCTAATAAAGAATTCACCAGAAGGTCCAAATCCACTCCCTGGTGTTACAACAACATGACATTTATTTAGTAAGAAATCAAAAAAATCCCAACTACTCATATTGTTTGGTGTTTTCGCCCATATATATGGAGAGTTATCTCCTCCATAACAAGTTAGTCCGACACTTTCTAAACCTTCTTTAATTATTTTTGCATTACCCATATAATAATCTACAAGATTCTGGCACTCTTGATGCCCCACTCCGCTTAGTGCAGCTAGGCCTCCAGCTTGAGCAATATTAGAAGCACCATTAAAGAAAGTACATTGACGACGGTTCCACATTTTATTAATAATACCAGCTTCACAATCTTCAACAATTAAGGCTTTCGGAACAATAGACCAACCAAGTCTTACTCCAGTAAATCCTGCATTCTTACTAAAACTATTAATTTCAATAGAACATTCCTTTGCCCCTTCAACTTCATAAATTGATTTTGGAAGATCTTCATCTTTAACATACTCACAATAAGCACTATCAAAAATGATAATAGCTTTATTTTCTCTTGCATAATCAACAAATTCTTTTAGTTGATTATGACTCATTACGGCTCCAGTTGGATTATTAGGAGAACATAGGTAAATAACATCTACTTTTGTATTTGGTACTTTTGGAATAAATCCATTTTCTTCATTACAAGGAAGATATACGAAATTCTCATAGGCTCCAACTTTTTTATTAAAACCGGATGTTCTTCCACTTACAACATTTGAATCCACATATACAGGATAAGCTGGATCTTGAAATGCTATAATATTGTTCTTACCAAATAATTCTTGGATATTTGCTGCATCAGCCTTTGCTCCATCACTAATAAAAAATTCTGTAGGATCCAAAGATACACCATATCTTTGATAGTATTCGCATAGACCTTCACGAAGTGCAGTATCTCCTTGCTCATCACCATAACCTGAATAAGTTTCATTATTTGATAGTAAATCTAATTTATTCTTCATTGCCTTAACTAAAAAAGGTGGTAAACTTTCTGTAGTATTTCCAATTCCAAGTTTCATTAATTCGTTATTTGGAAATTCTTGTGTATATGCTTTAGTTCTCCTAGCAATCTCTGGAAATAAATAGCCAGCTGCTAATTTTGAGAAATTATTATTTATTGTTGCCACATTATTCTCCTAGGCTCTGAAATCTGGTACTAAAGGATTATTTTCTAATTCTTCTAATACTCTATATAATAAAGTTCTATGACTTTCATCTTCTAATGTACAAATAGGTAATCTAAAGCTTTCTCTACACCAGCCATAATGCGCAAGAGCTGTTTTAATAGGAATTGGATTAGTCTCAACAAAACAAACTTTAAAGAAAGGAACAAGTATTTTTTCAATTTTACGAGCTTCTTGCATTTGTCCATTAAGTGCTAAATCAACCATATCACTCATTAATTTAGGGAATAGGTTTGAAGCAACAGAAACAACACCATTTCCACCAAATTCTATTAAATCAAGTGAAATACTATCATCTCCAGATAAAACAACAAATTCAGAACTTGATTTATCTATAACATCTTTTATTTGCAATAAATTACCACTAGCCTCTTTTACTGCTATTATATTTGGACATTCACTTGCTAATCTAATTAATGTTGGAGTATCAATATTAACACTTGTTCTTCCTTGTATATTATAAAGAATACAAGGGATATCAACACTATCTGCAATTGCTTTAAAATGTAAATACAAACCCTTTTGACTAGGTTTATTATAATATGGATTAACTAATAATACAGCATCGGCGCCTGCACATTGAGCATGCCTTGAAAGTCTGATTGCCTCTGGAGTAGAGTTACTACCAGTTCCGGCAATAACAGGAACTCTTTTATTTGTATACTCAACTGTTAATTGAATCACTCTATCATGTTCGTCATGAGTTAAAGTTGGAGATTCGCCAGTGGTTCCACAAGGAACCAATCCACTAACACCATTGTTAATTTGGTAATCAATCAATTTTTTTAGAGCTTCAGTATCCAAATTATTTTTTTCGGAAAAGGGAGTTATCAGTGCGGTAAAAACTCCGTTAAATTTTGAAGTATTAAACATATTATATCATCCTTAGTTTTAATTTTTATTTATTATTAATTAGAGTATCTACAAAATCATCTAATGTAAAAAAGCCTTTTTTATCTTCAATCCACATTGATGCTAATACGGCACCTCTTGCGAAACCTTCTCGTGTTCTTGCTCTATGAATAAGTTCAACACTATCAAATGGAGAATCAAATGTAACAGAGTGAGTTCCAGGAACCCATCCACCACGAGTTGAAGAAACATGAAATTCTTGTTTATCAATTTTGTGATCTAATCTTTCAGTTACTATTTTATTTTTTCCATCAAAATTATCTTTAATTACATCTGCAATCATACTTGCAGTCCCTGAAGGTGAATCAGCTTTTTCTCTATGATGAATTTCATTTACAAATACATCATATGATCCATTTGTTCCAAAAAGTTTAGAAGCCATTTTCACTACTTCCCTATATAAACTTACTCCAATTGAAAAATTTCCACTATAAATTATACTGCTCTGTGGATAATCTTTTGCCAACAATTTTAATTCTTCTAATTTATCATACCAACCGGTCGTTCCAATTACAGCAGGAATATTGTTTTGAATATAAAATTTTATATTATCTATAATACAACTTGGATGCGAAAAATCAATTGCAACATCAGCATTATTTAAAGTTTCTATACTAAGTTTATTTGCACTTACCAGTGGATCGGTACTATAAGAATCTATAATTGATACAACATAATGTCCTTTTTCTATCGCATTCATATGTATCATTTTTCCCATTTTGCCAAATCCTATAATTGCTATATTCATCTATCTAACCTCTCGTTAATTCTTAAGATACCAAAATATCTTCCCTATGTCTATATAATAACAAAATGTTTTTTCTTTAACAATTTGTTTAAAACACAAATAAATTAAAATACAAATACAGCCGCTTATATTAATAAATAATTATTCCTATAAAATCGAGTAGGCAAACACCTCAAAATGCCAACCTCTCACACCACCAGGAGAACTACAATACCCTTATTAAAGTGGATATTCAAATCATACAGATTTTTATAGCTATGATCTTTTTAACATTTTAATTAGGAGCTTTAAAAAATGATTAGTGGTAAATGTGAAATTATTTGTTTATCAAGTTAAAAAAAGATTATTAAAATTTTCTAAAATAACAATAATTCAAGATAATAAAATTTTGTGAAACCGGAAGTAACTAAATATTTAATAAACAAATTTATGAATTTAATAAAACAAGCTTATTAGACTATATTGTTTTCTACTTTTGCGACTTTTCCAAAGTTTATAATAATATTTCCTTATTATCCATTTCCAAAAGGACGTATGGTCAAAACCAAGTAAATTTGATTTATAAACTCATGTTGCAACTGAATTTTCTTCATTTACATTAAATTTAAGTTACTTTTCAAGATACTTCATAGCATTTCGCTTAATTCTATCTAAAGCCATCTTAGATTTCGACATCATACAAATATAATTAGCGGAACTAACGAATGTAACTTCTCGCTTTTCCATCTCTTTATCAAATGAATTTAAAGTCAAATGTAATTCATTAGCAGATATATCTAGTGTATCTAGACTCATTTGCGGTTTTCCAATATACGGCTCTTCACTCTATCTTTTTAGAAATTAGTATTTCCATTAATGCCACTTTTAGCACTAATAAAATCCCAATCTCTCTAATTC
>JAENWY010000066.1 GCA_016649775.1 Spirochaetaceae bacterium | reverse complement strand
CATTATTTATTTGTTAGTGGAAATAACATTAATGATTATGTATTAAAAGTTATAAGTGATAGAAATTTAATATCAGATATTACACAAATTGGTAAAGAAATCATTCGACCTCCATTAACTCTTTATAGTGAAGTTGGTCGTGTTAATTGGATAGTAGATGGTAAAGATTTTGGACTCAATAATTCACTTGTTTTAAATAAACCTTTAGTTCCTTCTGTAATTTTGGTTAAAAAAAATAGCTTTAGTAATCAGTTATTTGAACTAAATAGTAATAGAGAATATAAAGATTTTAATTTAAATCCTTCATGGATGGATAGTGCAAACATCTTTGAAAAAAAGCAAAGTGATTTTTATCAAGGTCTATTGAATTATATTTTAGGATGTGCAACATTCATAAGTATAAAAACCTTAAATAATATATACGGAAATTCGGCAATTTCACCATTTATTGATAATGTTAGTGATGGTTTGCTCATTCTTGCACAAATAGATATCGTATATGAGTTAGTTTCATATATTAAACTGGCTACAAAATAGAATTCAGGAGACATTATGTTCAAGAAATTTGGTGCTAAATTAAAAATTTTATTTAAATCTACAAAAAAAATGGATGATTCTTTTTTTGAAGATTTAGAAGATATATTAGTTGAAGGAGATCTTGGTGCTAGTATCGCTATGAATATCTCTGATCAACTTAGAGAGATTTCAAAGAATGAAAAACTTCAAAGCGAAGAAGACCTGCAAAATATTGTAAAGAGATTGTTAGAAGATAAAATTCAGGAATATAAACCTGAAATTCCTAGAGATGAATTATCAATATTTTTAGTTCTAGGTGTAAATGGCGTTGGTAAAACAACTTCCATTGCTAAACTTGCATATGATTTAAAAAATGATAATTATAAAGTTTTACTTGCTGCAGCTGATACATTCAGGGCAGCTGCTATTGATCAATTAGAATTACATGCTGAAAGAATAGGTGTTAGATTAGTTAAACAAAACAATGGAGCCGATCCTGGTGCTGTTATCTATGATGCTATTACAAGTGCAAAAGCTAAAGGTGAAAATATTATCCTTGCAGATACTGCAGGAAGAATGCATAACAAAGAAAATCTTTTGAGAGAACTTAAGAAAATAGATAAAGTTATTAAATCAAGAGGCATCAGTGAAAGTAATTATAAGAAATTCTTAGTAATTGATAGTACAACAGGACAGAATGGATATTCTCAAGCTCAATTATTTAATGAAGCTATCGGAATTGATGGTTTAATATTATCAAAATATGATAGTGCTGCTAAAGGTGGTGCATTGATTCAAATTGGTGATAAATTACACATTCCAATTGCATATGTAGGTATTGGTGAACACTATGGAGATATTAAACCTTTTGAAAAAGAAGAATTCCTTAATGCTTTAGTTGGTTTATCTGATAAATAAAGAAAAATTAATATGAAGAAAAATTTACTAACAATTCTTTTAGCATTTATATCATTATCACTTGGGGCTAGTAGCTTTATGTATAATTCAAATGCACTATCTCAGAAATTAGGTAGCTATGATGGTAGTAATAATTATAAGCTAGTAGTACTGGAATCATATGAGGAGAGTACTACTTCTTTGTTTTTAGATAATATTTTAATAAAAAAAACTATAACAAAAATTTCAGATAATAATAAAATAATTACAACTTATGAAAATCAAAAGAAGATTGTTAATACTTATAAAAATAATTTATTAATTAAAAGTGTAAGTGATAATTTTATAATTACCTATACTTATCAGGATTTTAACTTAATTACTAAAGTTGTTAAAGATAATGATAAAATAATTGAATTTACCAGATTCTATTATTCTAATAATACTCTTATCGCAATTTTGAGGCAAATGGGAGATAATGAGAAGAGTGTTTATACTATTTTTAAAAATGGAGAAACAACCTCTTTATTAATAGCTAATCTTGATAATTTTAGAGAGATTGATATACATGGAACCTTAATGAGCTCTCAAATCTTTAAAGGTGATAAGCAACTACTATCTAGCAAGGCTAAGAGTGCAGAAGATGGTTCGTTAATAATTAGTAGTGAAAGAAATAATTTAATGACTAAAGAGTACTACAATAGTGATGGTTATTTAGAAAAGAGGGAAATCTACAAGGATAATAGTTTATTATTATCAGTATTGAAATTAGAATATAACAGTGATGGTGACTTAATAAAAAAACTTTTGGTTGAAAATAATAATTCTTCTGATATTATTGGTGAAGGTAGCTTTACTAATAAAAGTACAATAACCTATTATAAACAAAGTATAAAAACTAAAATTGAAGTTTTAGAAAATGATATTCTTATAAGTCGTAGTATCTATAATAAATTAAATCAGAGAGTTGAAACACTTTTTAAAAGTGGAAAAACCTATTGTACTATTACCTATGCACTAGATGATAAGAAAATACTTGATATAATATACGAATAGAGGAATTAAATGGTTAAAATACTAGCACTAAGATATGCATTTTCAAACCAAAATCGTCATAGAAGATCAAGTATTAGGATTGCAACAGGAATAATATTCTGTGTTTTTGCTCTTAATGTGGTAATATCCTTTATGGTCGGACTACAAGATCAAAGATTTAAAACTATTAGAGAATATCAAAGCTATGATGCAATCATAGATGTGAATAATGATAATATTGATCAACTTTTTGAAAAACTTGTTCACAATGATTTTAAAGTTTATAAATTTAGTGAAGTTCCTGCAATTGTATCTACAAAATCAAGCGTACCAATTTTTGCAACAATAAGAGCCTTCGATAGTCAGAATGCCTCTAATTTGCCTTATGAATCTGTTTCTGGGCAACTATTCGACAAAGGTGTAACAATCTCCTATAAAAATGCCGTTAGCTCTTATTTACACGTTAATCAAGAAATTAATTTAGTAATACTTAAAAGAGGTAATACAGTTCCTGTAGTCTCTATGAGTGTTGATTCTACAATATCTGGTATTTATAGTACTCCTGTAGCAGATTTTAATAGTACTTATTTTTTTATGGATAGAGCCCAATTATTAAAATATGCTCCCAATACAGAAACAAAACTTGCAGTATATGGGGATGTCAATAATTTAAAATCAATTGTTGGAAATCTTGGCAACGTTAATACTTGGAAAGACCAAAATCAAAGTTTATTTGCAGCGATGAAATTAGAACAGGCGCTTATGTATTTAACTCTTTCTTTGATGAGTATTATTGTTTTAGTCCATCTAGGATCTTCTTCAAAAAATTTATTAGATTTAAAGAGAAAAGAAATAGCCATATTAAGAGTTATGGGACTTGGTAAAAAAGATATTATGAATGTTTTTATTATTCAAGCATTAATAATTGTATCAGTAGGGGTTTTGATAGGCTCTGCACTTTCCTTAGTGTTTTTATTAAATGGTGCAAATATGATTAATATATTGAATACTTTAACAAATCATTCAGTAGCAGTTTTTAGTATACCTTTAGCTCTGAATTTTTCAATAATGAGTGTATTTGCAATTGCAATACCAATAATAATAATTACGTATATAATAAGCTATAGTGGTGCTAAGTCGCTATTAAAAAATGATGGAATGGAGATATTAATTAATGAGTAAAATATTAGAGATGAGTAAGTTATCAAAAAGTTTTCCACTACCATTAAAAAAGAAGTTGGAGATTTTATCAGATCTTGATTTCAGTGTTGAAAGTGGGCTCTCAGTATCAATCACAGGAAAAAGTGGTTGTGGAAAGAGTACTCTTTTGCAAATTGCTGCATCCTTATTAAAACCTACCACAGGTAGTGTAAAAATTGATAACAAAGAAATTTCTAATATGAGTGAAAAAGATTTATGTAATCTTAGGAATAAAAAACTTGGTTTCATCTTTCAAAATAGTTTATTATTAGAAGATTTTTCAGCAATAGAAAATATTATGATGCCTTTATTAATTAATAAAGTTTCAAAAAAAAATGCTGAAGCAAGGGCCAAAGAATTGATTGAATTAGTAGATTTAAGTAATCGTGCTAATCATAAAATTCAGCAACTATCAGGAGGTGAAAAGCAAAGAATTGCAATTGCTAGAGCTCTAGCAAATTCTCCTAGCATCATTTTTGCAGATGAACCTACAGGGTCCTTAGATGAAAAAAACGCTCAATTTATTGAAGATTTATTATTATCTCTCGTAAAAAAAGAGAAAACAACCTTAATACTTGTAACTCATAATAATAATTTTGCTGATAAGTGTGATAAGAAATATATATTAACATTTGGTAAAATTGAAGAACCTGAAAAGGAAGAATTAGTTTAATGAATAATTCTCTTCAAAAAATGTTATTAAAAAAAATATTATATACTTCTAATAAAAAGAAATTAAGGAATCAATTTATTCTTATTTCTTTGATTGTTATGCTTCTAGTTTTATCGCAAATATTTGTTGATAGTATGAGTGAAGGTATTATATCTAGGTATGCACTATTAGGTTCTGGAAATATTGAAACCTCAGTTAGTGCAGACATTAGTTCTTATGATTTTGTAGAACAAGCTGATGATGTTTTTGTTGGAAATGCATTAGCCTATGGCAAAGAGAATAGTCAGATTTGTATTTTAAAAGGAGTTGATGATAATTATTTTACTGGTATAAGAGAGAGTGTTATCACCTTAGAAAAAACTGATGTTAATAGTACTCTTGATAATATTTATATTTCAAAGACTTTGAGTGATGAATTGAATATTAACTTGGGTGAAAAAATGGTCCTTGTATCTGATAATGGTAAATCTAATATTTATCCTAAATTATGCTTTGTAAAAGGTATCTATGATTCTGGATACAAAGAATTAGATCAATATCTAATTTTTAGTAATAAGAGTTTAATTTCAAAAATATATGGTAATAATGTTAATAAGCATAAGGAAATCATTTTGAAAAATAGCATTAGCACTGATAATGCGCTATCAATAATGAAAGATGATGGTATATCAGCTTTGGCTTGGTATGAGGTTGAAGTATCATTATATCAAAATTTATTAGTGAGTACTCAAACATTGTTAATGGTATTTATTGCAATTGCTCTTTTGAGTGGATTCTTCATTTCCTCTGTAGCCTCTGATTTAATAGGTTCTTCCCATAAAAATATTGCAATTGAAAAATTATTAGGTCTTCATTCTAGTAAAATTAGACAAGTATATTTTATTGCTATTGAATTAATTACAATTTTGTCTATTTTAACAGGTATAACACTTGGAGTTTTACTATCTTATATTTTTCCAATATTCCTTCGAGAAATATCAACTCAAAGTATTCCTTCCTTAAGTTGGTATTTATTAAGTTTTAATATAAAAATTCCTGTTCAAAAGTTGCTATTAATTGTATTTTCACTATTAGGTATATCTGTTGTTAGTGTTTTTTTAGCTTTGAGAAGAACTGATAAAATTGAACCTTTTGAATTACTTTATACAGAATAAGTTTTTATTATAAAAAATTGACACACTTATTAAAGCTACTATTTTGCAGTTAATAAATTATGATTTGGTTCTGTTGATGACATTTAGGATTTAAAAGATAAATTTTTTTAATTTATAAATTAAGGCACTATTTGTGACTATTGTTGATAATTAGGTATCAACACAACCTTTCACAGCAATTGGGAATGCAATATTTCTTTTTGTATTATACCTGTTTTTGAAGGGATTATAATAATTTTTACAAAAATTGTAAAAAATAGGGGCAAAATAGCGTCCGCGGAAATTAGGAAGAACCGCTTCTTCCTAATTTCCTGGAAGATTTACACAGTTTCCTTTATTATTCCTACTTTAATGTATTAATTGCAGTTTCCCTTCCTGTATGTGACTACTTTATCACTTCCCTTAAACAAATCCCACAGAGCCACGAAATTGATAAAGTTAAAAATATATCTGTTGATTTAAATGAAAACACATTAATTGGAAAAAGGTTTTATTAGTAGAGGCTATTCTTATAAATGTTAAAATTGCTAATAAAATCTAAAAAAATGGATGTTATTAATGCTAATAATGGACTAGAAGCTATCGAATGTGTTAAAAATGGTCATTTCAATATTATTTTAATGGATATAAAAATGCCTATTATGGATGGTATTGAAGCTACATAAGAAATTAGAAAATTTGATAAAAAAATACCAATTATAGCCTTATCCACAAATGCATATTTAGAAGATATTAAGCTATCACTTGATGCAGGAATGAATGGACACCTAAGTAAATCAATTGATAGAGATCTTTTAACTAAAGTTATATTACAAGCTATAGCTATGAATGAATAAATTACTTTAATATTCAATTAAAAATGAAGGAGACCACAGTAAAATGATCTCCTTTTTTATTAATCAAAAAAGCTATTAAATTAAATTCTTGTCTTGAAGCATTAGGGTAGCGACATCTTTGACGTCTTTCCCTTCATCTACCATTAAGTTGAACTTTTGCATATCATCATTTGTCCAAATATTTTCAAGTTTATTCAATGCTTTAACTACTTCAGGATGAGATTTTGCAAAAGAAGTTTTCATAATTGGAGTACAGAAGTATGGAGGAAATACTTTTTTATCATCTTCAAGAAGAACTAAGTTATATTTTTTAATTCTTCCATCAGTTGCGTAGGAAGAACCAATAGCAAAATCTTTATTGACTAATGCTTGATAGGTTAACCCTTGGTCCATGCTTTTATAACCTTTAAAGGTAAATCCATATTTCTTCTCTACTGCAGGCAGTCCATCCATTTCTCTAACACCAAATTCTGAATCACCTCCTACATACAACTCTGAGGCGAAAGCGCTTAAATCTGATATTTTTGAAAGATTATATTTTGCAGCTGTTTCTTGTGTTACAGCTAATGCATAAGTATTGTTAAATCCATAAGGTTTTAACAGTGTCATGCCAAATTTTTCTTCAGCTTCCTTTTTACAAATATCATATGTTTCTTCGTCACTTACAATATTACTGTGATTGAGTACTAAAGCATATAAAGTTCCTGTGTATTCACTGTACATATCAACTTCATCTGAATTTAGGGCATTAAAAACTAACATAGAACCACCGAGTTCTTTGACTTCTGTATTAAATCCTTTACTTTCTAAGTATTGACTCATTACTTGACCAATTAATCTTTGTTCAGTGTAATTCTTTGTTGCAATGGTGATTGTGTTTTTCTTTTTCTGATTAAATCCTACCATTATTGCAAAAATTGCAATTATAGCTACACCCGTAATTATTAAAGTACGTTTTGGATGTTTTTTCTTTTGAGGACCATTAGAAGTAGCGCCATCTATTAAACCATTTGAAGTTAATTTCTTTTCTAGTTTACCCAGTAAGAAATCGGCGATTAAAGCAAGGCCAGCTGATAAAATAGCACCTGTTAAAATCATTGGTTGGTTAAAGGTACTTAAACCTTGGTAGATAAAGTCACCTAAACCTCCAGCTGCAATCAATGTTGCTATAGTTGTAACACCAATACTTGTAACTGTGGCAATTCTTATACCACCCATAATAATTGAAATGGACAAAGGAACTTCAACCATAAACATTATTTGAGTTGTCGACATTCCCATACCTTTAGCAGCCCTAATAATTGAAGGATCAACTGATTTAATACCTAAGAGAGTATTTTTAAGAATTGGGAGTAGTGCATATAAAAATAATGCAAATATAGCTGGTTTTATTCCAATACCAAATAAAGGAAGGGCAAAAGCGAACATTGCAAGTGATGGAATAGTTTGTATAATATTGGCTATTCCTAGAACAATATTAGACAACTTTTTATTATTGACAATTAAAAAACCTACTGGAATTCCTACCAAACAAGCTAATAACACAGATGAAAGCGATAGTGTTATATGTTGTAGTGTAAGTCGTAATATATCTTGTCCGTGTGTAAACATGAATTCAAACATTAATAATCCTCTTTTCCTGGCATAATCTGGCTTAAAACATTAAGAATTGATGTGTTGGTAATTACACCTATCAAATATTCATTTTCATCTATTACAGGACTAAACATTAATTCTTTGCTTTCTCTAATACTCATTATTTCTGCTAGACTCATAGTGGGAGGAAAGGCTGTAAAATCTTTCTTCATAATATCTCTAATTTTAATTGAATTATTTTTAACTCCAGCGAGTCTGTTTGATCCAATTAAACCAAGTAGTTTATCGTGATCTCCCTTTATTTTCTCTACAACACAAAGTATTAAAGTTTTATGTTCTTTCATACTTTCAATTGCTTGTGCAGAAGATCTGTCTGCTCTAATTACAGGAAAATTTTCATTCATTACATCAACGGCAGTTAACATTTCTGGAGTTTTCCAAAGTCTGTTTGTACCAACAAATTTTTCAACAAATTCATTAGCAGGATTTTTTAATATTTCTTCTGCACTATCTAATTGAGCAATTTTTCCATGTTGCATAACTGCAATTCTATCACCTAGTTTAATAGCTTCATCGATATCATGGGTAACAAAAATAATAGTTTTATTTAGTTCTTCGTGAAGTCTAAGTAATTCATCTTGAAGTTGTTCTTTTGTTATAGGGTCTAAAGCTGAAAATGGTTCATCCATTAGTATTAATTCAGGTTCATTAATTAAAGCTCTAGCTACACCAACTCTTTGTTGTTGTCCACCAGAAAGTTGATTTGGATATCTATATGCAAATTCGTCAAAGTCAAGATTAACTAAATCCATATATTCTTTAACTTTTTCAGTTATTTCATCTTGTGGAATCTTTTTAAGTGTAAGCAATGTTCCTATATTTTCAGCAATAGTCCAATGTGGAAATAGTCCAATATTTTGAATTACATATCCTATTTCTTTTCTTAAAGTGATTGGGTCAATTTTACTAATATCTTCACCATTTATTTCAATAGTACCTTTAGTTGGTTCTATTAATCTATTTAGCATTTGCATGGTTGTGGTTTTACCACAGCCTGATTCTCCTACAAGTACGAGTAATTCGCCATCAGCAATCTTAAAATTAAGATCTTGAATAACATTTATTGTACTACCTTTGTAGGATTTATAGACGTGTTTATACTCTATCATCTATCCTCCGTAGTAAATTTTTGTCTGTTTAAAAGCTTGTTAGAATTTCACTTATGTTATTAAAAAGTGTAAATAAATTTCAATTAAGTGCAAATTAATTTAATAAATGTGAAAACAAGATAAGACAAAATTTACATTCAAATTATAAAAGAAGTATGCCTAATTAGTCAATATTAGAGCCAAAAAATAATCAAATGCCTACAATTTTATGTTTATGAAATTTATACTATATAATTTAAATAATGTTGTAAGGTAACAATATCTTTGTATTTTTTGATAAAATTTATTTAGTTATTAATATTTAACTTCATATAAGCAATTGAATTAAGATTTATAATAATAGAATAAAAATTAACCCAAATATCTAATTTTATTATATTAAGTATTTTGATTTAATAAAAAATAATCAAAATTATATTTTTTCTTTTTGTTAAATTTTATACATATTTTTATAAGATATGTTTTTTTTAAACGTAAATTTTCCACTTACCGGTCAGTAAAACTAAACGAAGCAATAAAAAACATTAATATCTTATGGTTTTTAACTGTAGGATATTTTTATATCATGTAAAGAATTATATTTTATAAATTACTTAAAAATATTATTG
>JAENWY010000184.1 GCA_016649775.1 Spirochaetaceae bacterium | reverse complement strand
TTAAAATTACAAGGAGATTTGTAGATGAATAAAGAGTTAAAATTTAAAAAACTTGAGAGTCTAATTAATGAATATACAAAAGAAGATGTAGTCGTCGCTTTTTCAGGTGGTGTTGATAGTTCTCTTTTATTAAAATTAAGTGTAGACAAGGCTAAGAATCATAATACTAAAGTATATGGTGTTACCTTTGTAGCAGATCTTCAACCTCATGAAGATTTAGGCATTACAGATGAGGTTTGTAAAGAAATTGGAGCTACTCATATAGTACTTCAATTAAGCCAGTTAGATATAGCAGCAGTCAGGGAAAATCATATTGATAGATGTTATCATTGTAAACGCACATTATTTTCATCTTTATTAGAGTATGCACACTCTTTAAATATTAATACTGTTATAGATGGAACAAATGCAGATGATTTACTTTCTTATCGTCCTGGTATTAAAGCTCTTGAGGATCTTAAAATAATAAGTCCACTAAGAGTGGCTTCTTTATCAAAGAGCGAAGTTAGAGAAATGGCTGGTAGATTAGGTATTTCTGTCGCGCAAAGACCATCTTCTCCTTGTCTTGCAACTAGGTTTGAATATAATACTCATCTAGATATAGAGTCTATAAAAATGGTAGAGAAAGGTGAAGCTTATTTAAGAAATATTGCAAGTAGAAACTTCAGAGTTAGAATGAGTGGTTTAACTGCTAGAATTGAATGTGATACAGATATTTTTGATGCTGTTATTAAGAAAAAAGAAGAGATTATAGAGTATTTTAAAGAGATTGGGTTTGAATATATTTCATTAGACTTAGAAGGTTTTAGGTCAGGAAGTATGGATAGTAAGATGAAATTTTAGTAGATAATATTAAGAATTTGGATAAAAAAAAGCACATGTAAATATGTGTTTTTTTTGTCGAAAAAATGTAAATATTTTAACTCAAAAAAATAAATTATTATTATAAAAAAAAATCATTTTTTTTATATACATGTGTAAGTTTTAGGTGTAGTATCTCGTCAAATGATGAGCTAAAGAAATCATTATTAGTCTATCACTATTAATCAATCAATTCTTATTTAATCCCTTTCCATTTTTCTTTCATTTTTTTTATTTATTTAGCATTCGATGTTAAATTTAATTTTTTTGCAAACTGAATATTCCTTTCAGTTATCTTATCTTTTCTTTGGAGATATTATTATGAATAATAATAAAAAAAATTACTATCAGGGGCTCTTAGCTACTGTTATCTCATCATTCTTTTTTGGCATGATTGGCATATTTAGTACTATTGGTCAAACTGCAGGATTAACTTTAACAATGCGATTATTTTTTCGTTTTGCAATTTCCGCAATAATTATGTTATTTGTTATAAAAATACAGAAGAAAAGTCTTAAACTTAATAAAGGTGTATTCCTAAAATTAAGCATAGGAGCAATTTTTTTCTTTAGTTTTACTAGCTATTTGTTATTTTTATCATATGATTATATTGGAACTGGTCTAACTACTGTATTAGATTTTACTTTTCCTTTAATGGTTTTAATTTTAGCTATTGTTATAGATAAAGAAAAAGTAAGTAAATTACAAATCGTTGGAACTGTCCTTGCCTTCATTGGCTTAATATTTGCAATTGGGCCTTCTTTACAAGTAAATGCTATTGGTATATTTTTTGCATTATTTAGTGCTGTAACTTTTACTTTCTATATTAGGATGCTTGCTAAGGATTATGCTAAAAATCTTGATAACTTTGTTTTATTGTTTTACATGTTCCTAATTTCAACAGTCTTTTGGGGTATTCCAGCTACTTATACTTATTTTACAACTGATGTAAAGATTGAAATGAGTGGTGCACTATTGTCAATTATAGGTATGTCTATAATATGTACCGTTTTAGCTTGTTCTTTTTTTAATTTAGGTGTTAAAAAAATTGGGGGAAGAATGACTTCGATTCTTTCTGCTTTTGAACCTGTAACAGCAGTTTTTATTGGTTCTGTAATATTAGGAGAAAGATTAACTGATAGCTTTAGAGTTGGACTAAGTCTAATTATTCTTGGTACAATTTTAGTTAGTATTTTTGAAGACAAAAAGGCTAAGAGAGTTACTATAATGGTACTTGATGAAACTCCTATAAAGGTTACAAGAGTATCCACTATACAAAGATTTATTCATAGAGCCTAAATTATATATTGTCTAATTTGTAAGATATAAGATTTAAATATTGATCCTTATCTATATTAACTTTTCCTTTAGTAATTGTTATATAGTTAAGGTTCTTTAAAAATTCAATAGTGTTATTAATCGATCTAATTGATATTCCTGTAAACCTGCTAATAGTAGCTCGTGTTTCACTTATTGGAACAGGTCCGATATAAGCGCTATCAAACATTTTTAAAAATATTTTATATGAATAAATTAGGTATGAAACCACGTTTATTGTTGAGTTGTACATCTTACATTCAACATGAACTGTTAAGGCAGTATGCAATCTGTGTACATTTTCGATAATAACTTTAGTATAGAAGGAAGGGTATAGATCTTTGTATTTTAAGAAGTCTTCTTTTGGTATTTTTAATGCAATTACTTTAGTAGCTGTTATTACTTTATTATATACATCAATTTCTTCAGAATGTACAAAATTAAATAAACCAATAACATCATTGTTCGCAATCTTATAATAGCAAAAAGGTTTTCCATTTTGCAGGTTTTTAAATACACAACAAATTCCTTTAATTATAATAAAAATATTTTTAGTCAAATTTGAATTATCAAGAATAGTTGTATTTGAATCATATTCCACAACTTCTAATTCTTGAATATCTTCATTATCAAATTCAGAAAAATAAGAAAGAAGTTCTTTGTTTTGATTTATATACATATTTGCATCCATATAAAAGCCTCCAATTTGAATAATTATATCATAAGAAAATAAAAGTTATATAACAATTTTAATAAATTCCTATATATTTACTATATATAAATCTTTGTTTATTGAATTATACCGATATTAGGATTTCAAATACAATAATATTACTTCTTATTTGAGAACATTTGGACCTATAATTTATGAAACTGTATTAGCTCTAATTTGTTTCGGATAATTGTTCTTGAAATAACAAACAAAAACAGCTATTTAAAATTACTTCTAAATAGCTGTTGTTAAATATTATCTATATATTTTTAGTCTTCTATTACGATTACATTTACAGGGCAATTTTCTTCAGCTTCATGAGCATCATCAATATTGTCTTTAGTAACTTTACCAGAAACAACTGCAAATCCATCATCATTCAATTCAAATACTTCTTCACATGTTGAGGCACATAGACCGCATCCGATACAACCCTCATTAATAATTGCTTTCATTATTTTCTCCTTGACTATTTGTAAAATAATTCAATATCATCTTTAACTGTACCAATTCCTGCAATACCAAAATTGTTTACAAGAACATTAGCTACATTAGGTGATAAGAATGCAGGTAGTGTTGGTCCTAAATGAATGTTCTTTACACCTAGGTAAAGAAGAGCAAGTAGAACTATAACAGCTTTCTGTTCATACCAAGCAATATTATAAACAATTGGTAATTCATTAACATCATCTAATTCAAAGATTTCTTTTAGTTTAAGAGCAATTAATGCTAGAGAGTAAGAGTCATTACATTGACCAGCATCTAATACTCTTGGAACTCCACCGATATCTCCAAGTTTTAATTTGTTATATCTGTATTTAGCACAACCAGCCGTTAATATGACTGCATCTTTTGGAAGTGCTTCAGCAAAGTCGGTGTAGTAGTTTCTTGATTTAGCTCTACCATCACAACCAGCCATTACAAAGAACTTCTTAATAGCACCAGATTTAACTGCATCAACAACTGTATCAGCTAGAGCAAATACTTGTTCATGAGCAAAACCACCGAGGATTTCACCAGTTTCTAATTCTGTAGGAGCTGCACATTTTTTAGCTAATGCAATTATTTCACTAAAATCTTTTTCTCCTCCATTGCTTCCCTTAATGTGTTTAACACCAGGAAAACCTGTAGCACCAGTTGTAAAGATTCTATTAATATAAGAACCCTTTGGAGGAACAATGCAGTTTGTTGTCATTAGGATAGGGCCGTTGAAAGCTTCAAATTCTTCTTTCTGTTTCCACCATGCATTACCATAGTTACCAACAAGATTGTCATATTTCTTTAATTCAGGATAGTAGTGAGCAGGAAGCATTTCACCATGTGTATAGATATCAATACCAGTACCCATTGTTTGTTTTAATAATTCTTCAATATCACTTAAATCGTGACCTGAAATTAAGATACCAGGATTCTTTTTAACACCAATGTTAACCTTAGTCATTTCAGGGTTGCCATAAGTTTTTGTATTAGCTGTATCAAGTAGTGCCATACCGTCAACACCACCTTTACCTGTTTCTAAAGTTAGGGCAATAAGGTCATCAACTGTTAATACGTCATTTAATAATTTTGCTAAAGTTGATTGAATAAACTCGTCAACTTTTTGATCTTCAAAACCTAAAGCATTAGCATGTTTAACATAAGCAGCAATACCTTTTAGTCCGTAAGTGATAAGTTCTCTGAGTGATCTTTTATCTTCATTTTCAGTAGCAAGAACACCAACTTTTGAATCATTAGCTTTTGCTTCAATTTCTTTAGCATTTTTAGCTTTGAATGTTG
>JAENWY010000038.1 GCA_016649775.1 Spirochaetaceae bacterium | reverse complement strand
TATCTAAAAAAGATAGGAAAAAGTATATTAAAGAGCTTGAAAGTGAAATGTTCAATTATGCTAAAGATCTTGAATTTGAAAAAGCTGCATCACTTAGAGATGAGATTGAAAAAATTAAAAATGAAGAGATTAACTTTTAATATTTAAATAATATGAGATCTTTTCGTCCACTATTAACCTTAGGGTGTTGGTGGGCTCTTTTTTCTTTGATTTTAACTAATGGAATATTTTGATGTTTTTTGATATAGGTGTAAAGATTATCTACACTTAAAGTTTTGGCGTTATTTGAAGCAGGTGGTAGTCCCGATGATAGTATTCCTTGAATATTGTCATTTTGGTCAATAACAGATGGAACAGTTTTATTAGTAATAACTCCCTTCTCTCCGTAGCACCAGCCCAGCCCTTCAAGTAGTTTAGCACTAAAATATCCATGGGGATGTGAGTTTAATAAATAAGAAGGTTCATGGGAATAATTATCAAACTCTGTTGCACATAGTACAAAGATGCTTTGATCTATATTTTTGGATTTGTTGAAGAAAGTTTCAAAGATATTCTTTTTTAATTTTGTAGTATCAATTGTATTTCCACTATCTCTATAAAAAAAACCAGAATAGCAAGAGTCAACAATTATAAGTTTATTGCCCTTTATTTTGCTTAATTTCTCTTCTATTTGTATCGGCTTTATTAAATAATCTGGATTAATTTTATTGAGATCTAAAAGAGTTTTTCCTTCATTATAGTCAGTAGTGCCAACAAGAATCGAGCCATCCTCTTCCATTCCATGGCCTGAAAAATATAATATTGTTAAATCATTTTCTTGAGAATTTATTGAAATATCATCACAAGCTTT
This sequence comes from Spirochaetaceae bacterium, assembly GCA_016649775.1. Taxonomy (GTDB): domain Bacteria; phylum Spirochaetota; class Spirochaetia; order Sphaerochaetales; family Sphaerochaetaceae; genus Pleomorphochaeta. Next base: position 11,674 of record JAENWY010000038.1, on the reverse strand, counting down.
TAATATATTAGCTACACTTGGATAGTTTTTATTCTCAATTATACTTTTATTATTATCAAAACCTTCCTGATAGAATTGGTAACTAGTGAATTCTCTATTAGTTTTATTAGCATTTAATCTAAATGCTTTTTCTAATTCTTTAGCATCATTTAAGGTACCGTATAATGATGATACATTAGTGTTTTTGTAATCGAGTGCTATTACTACTAAATTCATAGCACCCTCTTTGGTTTTTATACTTAGTTCACAACCAATTAATGAAATTGCATATATAAAGGCAAACATAATTATTATTATTCTCTTCATTTTTATTCCTCAATAATAATAATGAGAAAAAAGGGCTAATTGCATTAATTCTTATATTTTGTTAAATCCAATCCATATTAACTTTAATACCAATTCCAATAGTTGTAGCTAATAGTTGCTTTCTATAGATAATATTAAAGGGTAATAGTAAACTAAAACTTGCAGAATCTTTTTGATAAATTTTAAAGTTTGTTATAAAAGATGATAAGAAATAAGCTTCCTCTTGATCAGCCTCTCCTAGTTCTAAGGCTCCTACAGCCAAATTGATTTTGGTTGATAGGTTATCATTAAAATGATAATTAAATCCAAGGCCTAAATCAATTCCAATATAGCCTCTGTTTCTTATATTATTATAAGTAATTGAAGGAGAAACAATTATGAATGAAGTATTTAATGAAAAATCCATATTATTCATTTTTAAATCAAAAGGAATAATAGTGATTCTTGTTCCATGTGCAGATCTCATTAATAGTGCATCTGTACCACTTAAGTCAAATGAAGGATGGTAAAACATACTAGTTTCTATACCACTACTAATTGTGGTGTTGGCAAATATAGGCGATAATATAATTAGTAGAACTAATGTTAGTAATGCTCTTTTCATATGTAAAATTCCTTATATATATATATTAACAGAATTTTAGTTGATTTGCATTAATTTAAAAATTCACGTAAATTTCTTAATTGAATAAAGATGGATACTACTTTTTTAGAAGGTTTATAGGTTGAAGAAATTAGTAAATTAGTATTGCCTTTTTTAGCTTTAATTATAAAGTGTGTGCCTCTAAATTCTACTCTTTTTATTTCAATATCTTTTACAAGAGTATAATCTAGTAATTCTGGAATAGGTAATTCTTCATTTTCAACTATTGTAGCATCTTCAGGTCTAAAGAATAGAGGTCCTTTAAAATTAGTAGGTAGAGTAGTAAATTCATTAATGTCTAATAGATTACCTTCCCCCATAAACGTTGCACTAAAAAGTGATGAGGGATGGTTGTATATTTCTTCACCTGTTCCAATCATTTCTATTCTGCCCTTATTTAGAACAATTATTTTATCAGATATAGATAAGGCTTCTTCCTGATCGTGGGTTACATAAATCATAGTAATGCCCGTCTCATCATGAATTCGTTTAATTTCATCTCTTAAATAGCCTCTAAGTTTAGCATCCAGTGCTGATAGAGGTTCATCAAGTAAAAGTATTTTTGGCTTTGAAGCAAGAGCCCTTGCTAAGGCAATTCTTTGGCACTCTCCACCTGATAGGGATTCAACTTTTCTTTCTTCAAATCCTGACAAACCAACTAAATCTAACAATCTAGTAGCTTCTTGATATCTAGTTATTTTTTTGACTTTTCTTATTTTAAGAGGATAAGCAATATTATCTTTAACCTTTAAGTGTGGATATAAAGTGTAATCTTGAAAAACCATTGCAATTTCTCTCTCGTTAACAGGAAGTGTTGTTAAATCAATATCTCTAATCATAATTTGCCCCTCATCAAGAGGCAATAAACCTGTTATTAAGGCTAAAGTTGTGGATTTGCCACAACCACTTGGACCAATAATTGATATTAATTGACCCTCTTGTGCAACAAATTCCATATCTAATTCAAATTCACTAAAATGTTTTTTTAACTTTATATATATATCACTCATATTATACCTTTTTACTTGATCCGCTTGTAATAAAGACTATAGCACAAACAACTATTAAAATAGTACCAAGGGCACATGCTCCTGCAAAGTTATAAGAACCTATTAATCTATACATTACTACAGGAATGGTTTCTATTTTTGATGATGATAAAACTAATGTTGCATTAATTTCACCCATACTTGTTGCAAATGAAAATATTGCAGCTTTTATAAGAGGTTTCTTAATTAGAGGTAATTCAATATCAACAAAGGCTCTAAAGGGAGAGGCTCCTAAGCTAATGGCACTAAGACTTAAGAATTTTGGTAATTTATCTAATTCAGGAGTTATTATTCTTAGTGCAAAAGGCAGGGCTATTACTAAATGAGCTAGAACTACTAAAATCATTGGAGGAATAGAGGTAGCTCTAGCTGATATTAAATAATATCCAAGTCCTATGATAACTGAACTAATAGCTATTGGTAGCATGGCAATCAATTCAATTAGATTAGAAGAAAATGTATTTTTTCTCTTAGTGGATATAGCTAAGGACAAAACTATTGGAATCATTAATAGTGCTACAATTGTAGCAATTTTCAGTGACATAAAAATAGCAGGAGTTGCATCATTCATAACTCCGGAGGAGCTTTCCATTCCAAATAATTGGCGATAAAATTTAAGTGTGAATACTTTATCTCCTCCTCGAGTTATTGTACCTCGAAAGGATTTAAATATAATTGATAATATTGGTGCTAAGACAAATATTATTGCCATAAAGAAATAAAGTATTGCTGCTATTTTACCACCTTTTGAGGCTGGTTTTTTTTGTTTATAATATGAATCATTGACAATGCTTTCAGAGGAAGAAAGTAGCTTTTGAGATGACAAATATAATAATAATAAAACTATACAAAAAAGTATTGAAACAAGAGAATATGCAGCAGCAGCATTTATGTTCATATTAATTCTTGCCTGTCTATAAATTTCAACTTCCATAGTTGTATATTTGGGTCCGCCACCTAGAACCAAGATTATAGAAAAACTGGTAAAACAAAATAGAAATACTAATAGTGAACTTGAGAGTATTGAAGGTAGTAGTCTTCTAAGTGTTACATTAAAAAATGTTTGAATTCTAGTGGCGCCAAACACATAGGAAGAGCTCTCTAGTTTTGGGTTTAAATTATCCCAATAAGTTGTAACTAGTAACAAAATAACAGGAAAGTTATAAAATGAATGAGCAAGAATAATTGCCTTATAAGAATATAATATTTTAAGAGGTGCTTCATCTAGATTAAATAATTTCATTAATAATTGATTTAATAAACCATTATTACCATAAAAAGAAACAAACCCCAAAATTACTAAAATTGAAGGGAGAATAAAAGGAATACTACAAATCCCAAGAATTACTTTCTTACTTTTAATTTCATAATTTGATAGAAGATAAGCTCCTGGTAATCCAATAAGTAAACAGATAAGTGTTGAAACTAGTGCTTGGTTAATTGTAAATGAAAGTATTTGCCTAGTATAAGGGCTAGTAAAAGCTTCTTTTATAAAAGATAGAGTGAATGATCCATCTTCAACAAAAGCTTGAGTGAGTGTATTAATTAATGGAATTAAGAAAATAATAAGGAGCAAAATAAGAGCCGGAAGTGGTACTATTTTCTCAAAGTTATTTTTCTTATTTACATTGTAACTTGGCATAAAAGATCCTTTTAATAATGTATTTGAATAATATTTCAAAATAGGAAAAACCACAAGTTGAATTAAAATATTACTTAAATATATTATGCATTAAAATAAAAAAATAATGAGGGATATAAACCCCTCATTATTATAGGTGAATACTATTTAGACATTACTGTAGTCCAGTCCGCTAACCAAGTATCAAGGTTTTTTTCAATATCTTTATAATCAATTGATAATTGTTTTTCAGGAATAGGGGCCCATTTATAAGCATCAGGTAGTGGTGCTTTTGAATTTGTTGGATACATTGTGTTAGTAACTGCAATGTCAGCTTGAGCATCATCTAAAACAAAATCAATAAATTTCTTTGCATTTGCTTTGTGCCTAGAACTTTTCACTAAAGAAATACCTTCAATTGTTAGACTATGACCTTCATTAAATATCGCAGCTCTATAACGAGTAGTATTTTCCCACATTACATGGTAGGCCGGAGAAGTTGTATAAGATAGTACAATTGGAGCTTCTCCCTCTGTGAACATACCATAAGCTGAAGACCAACCATCTGTTATTGTTAAAGCATTGTCTTTTACGCCTTCCCACCAAGTAAGGTAATCATCTCCAAATACTTCTCTAGTCCATAGTAATAAACCAAGACCAACTGTTGAGGTTCTAGGATCAATTAGAATTATTTTACCCTTGTATTTTGGATCTGTTAAATCTTCAAGACTAGTTGGAACATCTTTCTTTGCTAATTTCTCACTATCATAACAGAAAGCGAAATCACCATAATCAAAAGGATTAAGAGTATTTGTTTTATCAAATATTAGATGAGCGGGAATATCCTTGAGAGCAGGAGCACTGTATGATTCAAATAAAGACGAGTTTAAAGCCTTAGCCGCTAAATCATTTGGAATACCTAGTACTACATCAGCTACAGGGGAGTCTTTCTCTAATTCAACTTTATTCAACATCTGAGGACCATCTCCTGCAGATACTAAATCTACCTTTATACCGGTTTTTTTTTCAAAGTTTTCAACAACTTTTTGACCAGGTCCCCATTCTCCACAGAATGAGTCGTATGCATATACGGTAAGAGTATTATCTTCAATTTGTTGAGATTGAAGATTTGAACTTTCTTCTTTTGTGCCTTGAGCAAAAAGAAGAGTGGTTGTTAATGCGGTTAGCATCACAATAAATAAAATGTGCTTTTTCATAATTTAAAAAAGTCTCCTAATTATATAAATGTGATCCAAGGGAAATAATAAATAAGTTGATAAAATAGAAGTCTCCTTACGCTGGTATTATCCAGATCAAGTAAACGGGTTTTATCTCAGGCTTTTTAGGCCACCCCAGGACTTAGTAATAGCATATTATTAGTTAATATTATTGTCAAGTTAGGTCGGTTGTAGTAAAGTTAAATTATGGAAAATTTAATTAATGGTAAAACAGCTTCTTATATTGATGAGAAGTCACAGGAAGTTTATAAGATTCCCTCAATTTGTTTAATGGAAGAAGCTGGATTGAAGGCTTGGCAATTTATTAAAACTAAAATAGATACTAGTGAACCAATTGTAATAATTGCTGGTAGTGGAAATAATGGAGGCGATGCATTAGTAATAGCTAGAGAAGCAATTAATGATGGCATAAATGATATTCTTGTTATTCTTCTTGGCTCAACTATTTCCGACTGTAATCAAATACAAAGAGAGATAATAAAAAGATATAGTATTTTTACTGTTTCTATAAAGAATCATGAAATAGATACTACAACTCTTCAATCAATTGCTACAGCTTCTACCATTATTGATGGTATAACCGGTACTGGTTTGAGAAATCCTTTAAAAGGTGATGCAGTATTATTAGTAAATCAGATAAATAAAAGTAGTGCTAAGATTTTTAGTATTGATATTCCCTCTGGACTTGGTGATGAAGTCAATGTCAATAATATAAGTGTTAAATCAGATTATACTATTTGTATTGGACCTTTAAAAAGCATATATTATAATCCAAATATTCATGCAAGATGTGGTGAAGTATTTGCATTAAATCCTTCATTTCCACCATTTATTACTAAGAATATTAAACCTTCAGCTTATTTAGCTAATGATGAGAGTCCTGAATTGATACCTCTTGAAATTGATGCTTATAAAAAGATTAGAGGACATCTTGCAATATTTGGTGGTTCTGACAAATATACCGGAGCTATTAGATTAGCAGCAAAATCAGCTTTTGTTTCAAGGGTTGGTTTAGTTAGTACTTTTGTAGATGAAATTATATATCCAATTGTTGCAAGTGAATCTCCTTCTGTTATAGTTCATCCAACAACTGAAGTAGATGATATAAATAAATATAATACTATACTATGTGGTCCTGGATGGGGCGAAAATAGGGAAGTGTTATTACTTTCATTATTAAAAACTATGAAACCTATTGTAATAGATGCAGATGGTATTAGTGCTTTTTCTTCACTATATAAAGTTGGTAAAATACAGGGACATGGTACACTTATTTTAACGCCTCATATGGGAGAGTTAAAGGTATTGGCAAATGCAATTGTTCCTGAATATGAATGGACAGTTGGAAAAGATGATAAACCTGAGGACTTTTTAAAACTATTACAAAAGATAAGTGTTAAAACCGGTGCTATAGTTGTTTGTAAATCGTCAGTTACTTTTATAGCTACAGCTGCAAGAGTACCTGTGGTTGTAGCTGGGGATAACCCCGCTCTTGGAGTAGCCGGTTCTGGGGATGTCTTGGCCGGATGTATTGCAGGTTTACTAGCTGGTGGCTTATCTCCATATAAAAGCGCTTTATATGGTGTCTTATGGCATAAAGAAGCAGGGATGCAATGCTATAAAGAAAATGGATTCTTTGATAGTATTAGTTTAATCACCTATGTTGGAAAGGTAATTGCAAAATGATGCAATTATGGTTAATAACATTATTATATTTAACATATACAGGCTTGATATTTATATCACCTTCTCTTGGTATTTATAATCCAACATTACTTAGAATAAGAGATTATTTATTTAATCATGAAAAATATATAATTCTGATAATGATTATTGGGTATGCACTAACTATTTTAACATTATTCTTTCCTATCTCTCCAGGTCCTACTTTTTTAGGTGATTTGTTGGTTTCTGCTTTTCTATTTTTTTCAGCTATAAATTTCACTTTCATTTTAGTAAAGAAAGAGCTCTCAATTGTTATTGATGAAAATATAATTACTAGACATCGAAATTATGCTATAATAATTTTCATTGTTGCATTATTACATTTTGTATTTCCAGCTTGGGTAATTTTGTAATAATTGAATTGTGGAGAATTTTATGAAAAATGAAAATGAACGAATGACCACTGCAGGTATTTGTATTCGAGATAATAAAGTGTTAATTGGTAAACGAATAGCAAAAGGTTCAATTGGTAATTTTTGGGAGTTTCCTGGTGGTAAAAATCGTTGGGATGAAAGTGTAGAAGAAACATTAAAGAGAGAATTTAGAGAAGAACTTGATGTAGAAGTTTCTGTAGGAGCTGAAATAGCTACTTATGATTTTGAAAATAAAGGCATTCATTATTTCTTGAAAGCTCACGAAATTACAATATTAGACCCCTCTCCCATATTTAAACTATATGTGCATACAGAATTTAGATGGGAGAGTATAGATAATCTAATAAATTATAAATTAGCTCCAAGTGATAGAGCATTGATTAGTCAAATAAAGGAATATTATGCAGTTACTAAATAAGATAGATGAAATGATATTTAATCCGGAGCTAAAAAATAATGTAATTGCAATTACAGGTGGTGGTGGTAAAACAACTACCATGATTGCTCTGGGAGAATTTTATAAGACCAAAGGCTATAGCGTATTATTGAGTACAACCACCAAGGTTCAATCACCACGCTTTTTTGATTTTAAAGTTGATTATATTTTTTTTGAAGAATGTGATTTCTTTATGCATGAACCTGTAAAAGGTGAATCTGTAGTATTTGTTGAGCAACATATAATGAATCCTAAAAAAAGTCTTGCACCTAGAGACGAGATTTTGCCCTTAATTAGTAAAAAATATGATGTTACTATTCTAGAAGCTGATGGCGCTAGATGTTTACCTTTAAAGAAACATAGAGCGTGCGATCCTGTTATTCCCAAAAATGTAACATCAGTAATTGCTATTGCAGGAATGAGTAGCTTTAATCATAGTGCTGCTAATTTCTGTATGGGTGAAGATGATATGAGTTTAGTTGTTGATAAAAATTACTTACAATTATTAATTGATAGTTCAGAAGGGTTACTCAAAAGGATAGAAAGTTATCATAAATCAATTATTTTATTTAATCAAAGTGATTTAATTAACACAAAAGATATTGAGATATTAAAAAATATTAAATCATCTTCTCCTATTATATTAGGATCAATAAAAGAAAATAAAGTTTATTAATTTATTGAAAATTAGAAAAGTAAATAAAATTGATAAAGAAAGAGTACCATAATATACGGTACTCTTTTTTGGTGTTACTAGTAATTACATAACTGTGTTATCAGGAATAATAGCATTCTTTCTGATAACAATAATGCCATCACGAATAGAATACATATCAGTATCGCAATCTTCTCTTTTAATATCATCAACTCCAATTCTACAGCCATTTCCGATTCTAGAATTTTGATCAATTATAGCTTTTTTAATTATTGTTCCACGACCAATACCTTGGTTAGGAATTCCTTTTTTAGCATTATCCTTAACTTCATCTATAGTTTCATAGTATGAAGCACCCATACAATATACACCATCAAGACTTGCACCACTTTCAATAATAGTTCTAACGCCAATGATAGAGTTAACAATATAAGCATTAGTTATAATTGAACCTTCACTAGTTAATGAACTTGATATATTACAGAAGTTAATTTTAGTTGCAGGTAAATGGCGACGGTGAGTATAAATTGGCATCTCTTCATCATAGAAGTTAAAATCAGGAGTCATTGATGCAAGGTTTAAGTTTGTATCGTAGAACGCTTTAATTGTTCCAATATCTTCCCAATAGCCATCAAAGATATATGAGAATACTTTTCTTGTTTCAATTGCTTTTGGTATAATTTCTTTACCAAAATCAGTTAAATCATTATCTAGAACTTCTTCCATCGTTTTTGCATTAAAAATGTACATACCCATACTTGCAAGATATTCATTATTAGCAGTTAATTCTTTATTAAGAGATTTCTTTAAAAACTCTGCAGGAACTTTGTATTCACTTATATCTAAATCATCAGAAGGTTTTTCATAAAATTTTTTAATAATTCCATCTTCATTAGCTCCAATTATGCCTAATCCTGTAGCTTGTGATCTTGAAATTGGTTTTGAAGCAATAGAGATTTCTGCTCCTGATGCAGCATGTCTTTCAAGCATGTCTTGTAAATTCATACTATAAAGTTGATCACCTGATAGTATTACATAATACTTTGGAGATTGGTCTTTAAAGTGAAACATATTTTTTCTTACTGCATCTGCGGTTCCTTGATACCATGTAGTAGTTGTTAAGGTTTGCTCAGCTGCTAAAATCTCAACAAAACCACGAGTAAATGCACCAAATTGGTAGGTGTTGTTTATATGATTATGTAGTGATGCTGAATTAAATTGAGTTAAAAGATAAATCTGCATAATATCACTATTAATACAATTTGAGATTGGAATATCAACTAAACGATATTTACCAGCAAATGGTACAGCGGGTTTTGCACGATCTTTTGTAAGGGGATAAAGTCTTGTTCCTTTTCCACCACCTAGAATGATTGCTACTGCTTCTTGTTTTTTCATATTTTCTTATATCTCCCTATGATATATTTCAATATACTGTTTTGCTGATTTGTCCCATGTGAAATCAGTTTGCATACTTTGTATTTTCATTTTTTTTATTTTTACTTTATCACTATAATATAATGATATTGCTTTTTCTATTATTTCTATTATAGCATGACTATTCATATCAGAAAATAAAAATCCTGTACCTTTTTCAGGGTGTTCATTGATATCTAGAATTGTATCTGCAAGTCCGCCAGTTTTTCTAGCTACAGGTAATGTCCCATATCGAAGTGAATATAATTGATTTAGCCCACAAGGCTCATATCTACTTGGCATTAAAAAGAAATCAGAGCCACCTTCAACTTTATGTGCAGCTTTGTTACTAAATAAAATATTAATAGATAAATTATTATATTTAGCATCAAGTTCTTTTAATTTATCAACAATCCTTTGATCACCTGTTCCTATAATAATAAATTGAACCTTATTATTTCTTAAAATTGTTTCAAGTGCACATTCTTCATTCTCAAACAATAGTTCAAAAAAACCTTTTTGTTCGGCAAGACGACTAATCATGCTAAATAGAGGAATGTCAGGATCAACTTTAAGGCCAAATTCTTTTTGAATTTCAGCTTTTAATTTAACTTTTCCACTAAAATCTTTTAAATTAAAATGATTTAAAAAATTGGAATCAGTTTCAGGATTCCATTCATCATAATCAATACCATTTATAATCCCAAATAAATCATTTTTTCGTTCTTTTAATACTTCTTCAAGATTGCAACCAAGTTCTTTAGTTTGTATTTCTTTCGCATAAGTAGGGCTAACGGTTGTAACATAATCAGAAAATTCGATACCAGTTTTTAACATATTTACTTGTTTTTCAACTGTGTTACCTGAGAACATTTTTTCATCTAAAGGTATGTTAGCACTTAATGCATCAAATTTAGAGTATGTTCCCTGATATGCTAGGTTGTGAATAGTAAAAATACTTTTTGTTTTTTTAAAAAATTCCTCTTTTGATTGCTTTAATAAATAAGGTATAAAACCAACAGTCCAATCATGAGCGTGAATAATGTCTACTTTGAAATTTAACGCTTTACAAAGTGGCAGAGCTGCCTTTGCAAGTAAAGTGTATCTAGAAAAGTTGTCTGCATAAGGAGTAAAAGAATTATCTCCATAAATTCCTAATCTTTGACTAAATACAGGATGAATTAATGCTAAATATTTTACACCACCAAGGTCTTTTTCAATAATTTTGACAGTTTCTAGTTGATTATTGATTTTGATTTCAAAAGTAACAATAGGTTTAGAAAAGCTTTTCAAATCTATAAACTCATATGCTGGCATTAATATACTGACTTTGTTATTTAATTGGGCTAGTGCACTAGAAAGTGCTCCCACTACGTCTGCTAATCCCCCAGATTTAGAAAAAGGGACTGTTTCACTTGTTACCATTAATATATTCATTGTCTTATTATGAACTCTTAAAGTGCAAACGTCAATAAAAAATAAGTAATTATTTAGCTGTGTAAATTAAAATAAAAGTTTATCAATTACTAAAAAAAGATACATTTAAGTAGAATTTTTATTTTTGATAATTTGTATCCAATTTCAGATTTCATATATGATTGAATTGTTTTATATTTGTACCTTCATAATTAATATTCTAGCTTTTCTTATTGTTTTATTAGGTTGTATTTTAGAAAAAAAGTAAGCTTAAAACAAAGATCTAATGCTATGTAATATCAATATTGTGTTGTATGTAGGGTTAGAACATTATGCTTTATTAGATTTATTCTACTTTGATATTTTAAATTTAGACAAAAAATAAAGTCTATAATTTGTGGACGCAAGATCTCTTTGTCTCTAATACTCAACAAGGTTCTAGTGTAATAGGTTTTTTCTATTCTTTCTTTAAAGCCAAGCAATGTAAGTTGATATTTCACCTATGTTCTTAGTAATTCTAGAGGCATTCATATTGATAAAGATTGAGAAACATTGCTTTCTCGTGTTGTAGCTTTTAGAGCTACTAAAGAATATATTGAAGGATTTATAAAAAAGGCCTTTCCTAATAAAAGTAGAATAGCAGATTATATAATCATAGAAAGTAAAGAGTATCTTACAAAAAATGTAACTAAATAAATCATTATTCATTCATATATTTTCTAAACTATCCTTAGAGAAAAGTGATATAAATTAATTATATAGAATAGTGTGATTGATGCTTAGTGCGCCAGTTCG
>JAENWY010000165.1 GCA_016649775.1 Spirochaetaceae bacterium | reverse complement strand
TTAGAATATACTGAATATAAATAGTTTCTTCAATAGATTTACTAAAAGAAATTAATTAATTCCAGTTTGTTTAATATCTAATATAATTAATTGAATTATTTCTTGATAATTAAAATAATTTCTATTAAGTCTAAAAACGCAATCTACTACTGTATTTTTATCAAAATCTTTTCCAACATGATCTGCCCCATTCCAAAAAACACAGGGCCAAGCATATTCTCCATAGGTTAGAGTTAGTTTAAGGTTGCGATTACCATTCTTACCACCACTTATATAACTATAATCGTTTACAGTAGCTCCTTGAATATGAAAAACAATAGGAGAATGTGATTGTCCATAAGGCTCAAATCTCTCAGCAATTTTTATTAAATCAAGATTCATATATTCTTGAGGTATAGTACAATCTATATCAACACATTCTTCTGGCTCTTCAACACAGTCCATATAATCTAGTAAATTTGACATTTTAGCTATTAATTTATCAATATTTTCTCTTTTTACAGAGAATCCACCTGCATTAGCATGACCACCATAAGTTTCTAAAATACTACCAAACTTTTCATAAAAGGATGGAATATCAAAACCTTTTGGAGATCTCATAGATCCGGTTAACAAATCACCTTTGTCTGAGGAAGCTATAACCATAGCAGGAGCTTTAAAAGTACTAAGTAACCTTGAAGCCATTAAGCCAGTAATACCTCTATAAACTTCAGTTTTATAGACAAATACTATTTTTGTACCAAATTTCTCATAAGAATCTCTAGCTTCACCTTGCATTTTAGCCCAAGCCTCAGTACCCATCTTTTTTCTAATTTTGTTAAATTCAAGAAGATCTGCTGATTTAGCTTCAATGTCATCATTTTCAGTTGCTAATAACATATCAATTGCTACAGAAGGTTTTCCTAACCTTCCCGCAGAATTAATAAGGGGAGAAATATTCCAACCAATATTGGTTGTACTAATCTTTTTACCCAATAAATTATTTGCACTTAATAGAGGTAATAAACTTTTCCGAGGATTAGTAGATAAAGTTTTTAAACCACGTTTTAATAATATTCTATTTTCATTAACCATTGGCATTAAATCAGCAACAGTTCCAATTGCAACTAAATCAAGAATTTTATCATATTCTTTTGATAGTGATGGATATTTTATAAGAGCTAAAGAATTAAAGATACCAATTAATACATCAAGTTCATCTTTTTCAAATAAACTATATCGTCCAGTATGGGAAATTGATGTTAAAGAAAATAAACTCTTTCCTTTAATTGAAGGAATACTGGCATCTAATTCTTCTCTAATATCATTTAGATAAATATCTATTGTTGAGCCAAAAGCTCGCGAAAGTTGCATTTTTTCAATATCTATATCAAGGCCAAAAATAGGCAAGTTACAATTAATAAATTCAATTATCTTAGATTGTGATGGAGAAACTAGACCTGGAATAAATTCCTCTATTTTTCGATCAAGAATCATAAAGTTGCGCATTTTCGCAGCTTGAATTATTATTGTATCATTTCCAGGTTGCGCATGTAATATAATGAATTCTTCATTATATAATTTAGTATCTGAAAAACGTAAAGCCCAAATTAACTTTGCAACAACTCCACAACCAGCTAAATGGGGAAAAGGATAAGTTGTACCCTCTTTTTTAGGATTAATAATTGCATAGGCTTTAGGTAACTCAGGGCCACTAACATGATGGTCTGTGATAATTGTATCAATTCCAAGAGTTGTGGCATATTTAATTTCTTCAATTTCACTAATACCACAGTCCACAGTAATAAAAAGGGTGACACCCTCCTCATAAGCTTTTTTAACTTTTTCTTTTGTCATACCATAAGGATCATCTCCATCTGGTACAGTATAAGAACAATCAATTCCTCTTTCGAGTAATTCGGTTTGAATAAGAACTGTTGAGGTAATTCCATCAACATCTCTATCACCAAAAATTCTTATCTTTTCGCCTTCACTTTGTGCTTCTTTAATACGCTCAATAGCTTCATCCATATCCTCAAATTCAAAGGGACTATTTAAATAAAGTAATTCATTCTCTAAATAATATTTAACGTTATCTCTTTCTACTATCCCTCGACGCGCCAAAATTGAGCATGTTAACATGTCCATTTTATAGCGATTGTGAAGTTTTTTTACTTCCTCAATCTCTACATTCTTTTTGTTCCAATTCATATATTTCCTTCATTTTTTAATAATCTAATTAATTTGTGACCCAATACTTTTAAATTGATGACCCATTATAATTGAGGCCCAAGCCAACATGTAATGTTTAATTCTTTTTATTGTTGTATCATTCAACTTAATCAATATTGAATCTTCAAAACTCATATTAAGTGAATAACTTAAATACTTTCTAGCCTTTGCTTGTAAAATAATATTTGGTAATTGTTCACAATCACTACAACAGGGAACATTTATAGTTTGAGAAAAATGTAATATTTCATCTCTTGAATATTTTTTATTACATACAGGACAATTAGAAAAATTTTCAATTAATCCATGTTCTCGAATCATTCTGAGAAAAAATTGTATAAGTACAATATCTTTTTCAATCGTTGAATCTTCTAATAAATCTAAAGAAGTTGCAAGAAGTCTATAGATATTACTCATATCATCATTTGCACTACATAAGATAAATTCACTCATAAGTGATGCAACTATTATAGCCTCATAATCCTCTCTTATACTATCGTGAGAGCTTATCAAAGAAACATCTTTTAATGAATATTGTTTTTTAACAGGATTATTATATAGATAGAACATACCCTCTTGAAATAAATAAGCTTTAGGTGCTGTTTTTGAAGTTCTAAATCTAAAAGCACGAATTTCATAAATACCATTATCTACACTAAGCAATGTAAGGTTTCTATTACTATCCCCATCTTTTCTAGTTTTAAGTACTATTGCTTGCTCACAAGTATTCCTATCCATTTAAGCTCCACGTGGTTAAAAGTAAAACATAGTTTAACTATAGTCAATAAAATTCGGACCTTTTGAATTTCTTTATAGCTTATAAATAATTTTTATGTTAAAGTATTATCCATCTTATGAAAACTTATAAACACTATTTTTTAATATTTGCACTATTAACATTTTTTATTTTTCCAATATATTCTTTTGATTTGATTAATCATAATTTGATAGATCCTTTTGAAAGTGGAGTTGAGTTAAATAAGTTTCACAAAATTTCAGATTCTGAAATTATAAGTCAAAAATTTTATGATGATTGTACAATTTCCTTATTAACAAAATCAGCTGGCGATGCAATATATAGTTGGTTTGGACATTCCGAAATACTAATTGAAACTCCCACAGATTCGATAATATATGATTATGGTGTATTTAGTTTTAATAGTGAAAAGTTCTATTCAAATTTTGCACAAGGTAAAATGGATTACGTTTTATATACTTCTTATTATAAAAGCAGTCTTTATTATTCGGAAAAAGAAAATAGAACTGTAAAAAAATTAAAATTAAATTTAAGTAATGCACAAAAGGCTTCTATTATTAGTTTCTTAAACTACAATAGCAAAATTGAAAATAGAACATATCTTTATGATTTTTATAAAGACAACTGTGCCACAAGAATAAGAGATATTCTTTCTTGGACAAGTGATAATGATTTTAAAAAATGGGCACAAAGCCAACCTAGTAATGGAAGCTTTAGAAAATTATCAAATAGATCTATCTCTAGAAACTTGCCTATCTTTTTTGCTCTAAATTTAATTCAAGGACATAATGCTGACACACCTACAACTTTATGGGATGATATGTATCTACCATCCCATTTAGAAGCAGCAGTAAAACAATATAATAAAATAGGCTCAAGCGAAAAAATTCTATTTACTGAAGATGGAAGTAGATTTAACATTAGTGAAAAAAATAATAATCACACTATTTTTTTCTCTATAATGGCACTTATTTTAGGAATAATTGCTTTAACCTTTAAAAGAGTAAAAGTAATTAGAAACTCAAGAATTTTTGGAATATTTAATATAATAATACTATTACTATTAACAATATTTTCTTTTGTTATGTTATATCTCACCTTCTTCTCAGGAATTTATGCAGGTTGGAGAAATGAAAATCTTATATTTTTAAACCCTTTAACAGCAATGATAGCTTTAACTTTAGCAATTCGTATGCTTAATAAAAAGAAACAACCTATTAAAAGAGTTTCTCAATTTGAAAGAATCTGTAGATGGATAGCCGATATTATTTTTGTTCTTTTTATTTTAAAATTAATATTTCCTACTCAATTATATCAAAATAATTTAAATATAATTTCCCCCTTCTTTATTTTCTTTGCACTCCAAGGATTCCTTTTTAGGTCGGAAAAATACTAATTATGGTCATTGACTTAATTAAAGAACACTATATAATATTATTTTTAGCCTCTTTTTTCCTTGGATTAGACAAGGGCGGACTAAAAACTCTATTGGTTGTATGCATGTATTTATTAACATTTATAGTCGATTCAAAACTTATGCTTGCAATATTAGCTCCAATTATGGTTATAGGTGATATTATACCAATAATAATCTATAAAAGGGATATCAACAAAAAAGCTGTTTTCAGTTTTATGCCCTTCACTCTTATTGCAATAATTATAACTGGAATAGTCTTAAAGAATGTAGATGCTAAAGCATTCACTCTTATAATTGGAATATTTATATTAGTAATGGCGATAATGATGAGCATAGTTCAATATAAAGATAGTAAAAGAAAAGAGAAAACAAAAAAGCATCTAAATATATTTGTTAAAATCATTTTAGCCATTATCACAGGTATTTCAGCAATGTCTAATTCAGCTGCGGCAATTACAAATCTTTACTTTTTTAATGAAACAGAAAATAAGAAAGAGTTTATTGGTTCAAGTTCCCAATTCTTTTTCTTTATTAACGCTCTAAAATTATTAGTAATAGCTTTCATCTGGAAAACTATTTCCATAGATTCTTTATTAATTTCCTTAGCT
>JAENWY010000224.1 GCA_016649775.1 Spirochaetaceae bacterium | reverse complement strand
CTTAACTAAAAATTCTACCATGTAAAGTCACGGAGAACCTAAAAAAATAGAACTAAAGTTAAAATCAACTTTAGTTCTATTCTAGTTTTAGTGATTAGCTACTCTAAATATATTAACAATATCTTGTTTATCTAATACTTTGTAAGCACCTAATGTTATTGTTCCATTATTTGTTCCTTTTGTAGCTAATTCTTCTATCTGTTCATCAGACAAAGTGAATCCTAATAATTCTTTAATTGATGTTGGCATGTTGATTTCTTTTAAATAAGATCTCATTTTTTCAATTGTTTCAATAGCTAACTTTTCCACATTATCTGAAAGTGGAAAATTAAAAATATCATGGCCAAATTCAGCAATTGTTTTTGGTTGTTCCTTTGCACAATATTGAGCCCAAGCACACCAAATAGAGGCGATACCTGCTCCATGAGCACAATCAAACATACCACCAAGTTCATGTTCTATTTTGTGACAAGCCCAATCACCTCTAGATTCATTACCTAACTCAGTTAAACCATTATGTGATAAAGATGATGCCCACATTATATTTCCTCTTGCATCGATATCATTTGGATTTTTTAATACTAATTTGATGTCAGTGAAAATTTCTTTAATGATTGAACTAGCTATTGCTTTAGTAAGAGAAGATTTTTTACCGGGAGTGAAATATCTTTCAATTGAATGCATAGCTGCATCAAAACCACCACTAGCACTTTGAAATGGAGGTAAGGTGATACTTAATTCAGGATTAAGAATTGCAAATTTACATTGGTTAAATTCACCTGCAGTAGATCGTTTTAATCCAGATTCAGTATCTGTAACAACGGAAGATTTACTCATCTCACTACCAGCTGCTGCATTTGTTAATATTACAGCAGTAGGAAGTGCTAGTAGGTTATCCGGAGTTTTAGCAATACCAATATAATAATCCCAAACATCTCTATCACTTAAGGCTCCAAGAGCAATTGCTTTAGCACTATCTAAAGGAGAACCTCCACCAATTGATAAAATAAAATCAATCTTATTTTTTTTAACAATATCGATGCCTTTTCTAACTAAATCTAACTTAGGGTTTGATGTAACACCACCTAGTTCAGTGTATTTTATGTTTTGTTTGTCTAGCGAATCTTCTATTTTTTTTAGAAGTCCTGATTTAACAATTCTTTCAGAACCGTAATGTATTAATACATTAGTCCCACCGATGTTTTTTATTAAAGCTCCTGTTTCTTTTTCTGTGTTGTTTCCAAAAACAACACGAGTAGGAGTATAGTAATTAAAATTAGTCATATTATTCCTTTTTGATTTATTGATAATCTATTATATCAATTTTACAAAAAATATAAAAGATTACCAATTTATTGCGAATTATTTAAGTATTACTTAACAATTTACAGATGCCCTTTTTAGCGTTACTATAGTATAAGAGGTAATTATTTTATGGATATTACATTTTTCGGAGCTGCACGTCATGTTACAGGTAGTTGTACATTAGTTACTTGTAATGGAATCTCTATAATGATTGATTGTGGATTAGCCCAAGGTAAAGATCGGAAAGATATGGGTGATGAATTATCTTTTGATCCAGCTTTAGTTGATATACTTTTATTAACTCATGCTCATATAGATCATAGTGGGCGAATTCCGCAAATGGTTAAAGATGGTTTTAAAGGGCAAATTTGGTCAACAGATGCTACTGCAAAATTATGTGAAATTATGTTGGAAGATAGTGCTCATATTCAAGAAAGTGAAATAGAGTGGGTAAATAGAAAAAAGAAAAGAGCAGGAAAAAAATTAGAGGAACCTCTATATACGATAAAAGATGCTATTAAAAGCTTAGAATTTTTTCATACCTGCGACTATAAGGAAGTTATCAATTTATCTAAAGGAATTTCTTGTAGATTTGTTGATGCTGGACACTTACTTGGAAGTGCTTCGATAGAACTTTGGCTTCTAGAAGGTGATGTTAGAAGAAAATTAGTTTTTAGTGGTGATATTGGTAATTTTGATCAACCTATCATTAATGATCCTGATTATCTTGATGATGCAGACATTGTTATCATGGAATCAACTTATGGAGACAGAATTCATCCAAAACCAGATGGAGCTGTTGGTTCTAATGTTCCAACAATCGTTAGAGCAAAAGAATTAGCGGGAATTATTAAAACTACTTTTGATAGAGGTGGTAATGTTATAGTTCCTTCTTTTGCAGTAGGTAGAACTCAAGAAATATTATATTTATGCAGATATATTATTGATAATAATCTATTACCTGAATATAAAAATTTGCCTGTTTATGTTGATTCTCCATTATCGGTTAAAGCAACTGAAATTTTTGCTTCAAGTATTCAAGGCTATTATGATAAAGAAGCAATGGAAATAATAAATAGAGGAGAAAATCCAATAATATTTTCATCTTTAACTACTATTACTGATGTAGAACAATCTAAGGAATTAAATAGTATTTTGACTCCAAAAGTATTAATATCAAGTAGTGGTATGTGCGATGCTGGTCGTATTAAACATCATTTAAAACATAATCTTTGGAGGCCTGAATGCACCATTCTTTTTTCGGGTTATCAAGCAAATGGTACTTTAGGTCGCTCAATATTAGATGGAGCACGTCATGTTACCATTTTTGGAGAGCAAATTAATGTAAAATGTGAAATTACCAATCTAAATGGAATATCAGGACATGCTGATCAGGAAGGTTTAATGGCTTGGATAAAATCATTTAAAAAAGAACCTAAGCAAATTTTTGTTAATCATGGAGAGGCTGAAGTTGCACAGTTCTTCGCTTCATTTATTGTAAAAGAACTTGGAATCAATGCTTATGCACCAAAGAAATTTGAATCATTCTCATTAATTGATATTAGTGTTCTTCCTAAACAAATAGGAGCCAAAATTCCTAATACTAAGAATCGTCAGTTAACAGAAGCTTTATCAGCTTTAGTTGAAGGTCGTGATGGATTAGAGTCTGTTGTTGCTAGATTAGTAGAATCAAGTAGAAATATTAGTCTTGATGAAAATAGTACAAATAGATTGATTAATGCTATTGAAAGATTAGCAAGTGATCTTGATTATTTGTCAGATAAATGGGGAGCTAATGCTCCAGTTAGTACAACTACAGTTGAAAAGAAATAAAAGCATCTATGTTTAATACAAAAAGGTTGCAAATTTTGCAACCTTTCTGTAAAGTTATATAACTTTATTTTTGAAAATAAATTTATTTTAATTTCATGCCCATGTAGTATCCATGTTCAGTTGTTTCAAGAATATTAAATCCCATTTTTTCGTAAAATCCAATAGTATCTTTATTTTTTAAACTAATTCTAAGATGAACACCCGGTACATTTGCTTCATATAGTTTTGTTATAAACTCTTCTACTAAGCCTCTTCCTAAACCTTCACCTCTGATTGATTCGAGTAAATCTATTCGTAATTGAGCTGAATAACCTGAGTGTTCCCATAACCCCTGTCCTTGTCCTTTTATTATTTCACTTATTACAGTTTGTTCATCTTCTGATTTAGCACAAGCACCTTTGTAAAGTGGTTGTAGCGGTGGAAGCCAGTTTGAATTTAACCAACTGTTATATAAAAGAGTATTACTAGTTCCTACAATATAACCTGCAGGGCGTTGATTGTAATCGAGTGCTACAAAACATAACTTTGGTTCAAAATAAAAAAAAGGTATACTATAAAATTCTCCAACACTTAATGGATAGTTAAATAGTT
>JAENWY010000275.1 GCA_016649775.1 Spirochaetaceae bacterium | reverse complement strand
TAGAACTATATTTTCCATTTCACCAGGAGCTAATACTTTCTTCTTAGTCTTCTTAATCAATTTGTCATCAAAATAAAGGCTAATATATCGGCCTTTATAAACGTCAGCTACTCTGAATCTGATTGTTACTATATCTGACATTGTCTTTGTATCTATTTTCTGGGGAACAGTATATCTAACACCATTTTCTGCATTTATATTAATAGGGAATCTCTTAAGTTCTCCTCTCTTAACATACTTACTAGCCTCAAGTCCTGCTGTATTAGCCTCTTCACTTACAAAATCAACTAAATCATGTACATGGAGTACATTTCCACAGGCAAAAACACCTTCACATGAGGTTTGTAATTCATCATCTACGATAGGGCCATTTGTAATTGGTGATATAGTAACACCGGTTTTATTAGATAATTCATTTTCAGGAAGAAGTCCAACAGAAAGTAATAAGGTATCACAATCATAGTGAATTTCTGTTCCTTCTATTGGCTTTCTATCCTTTCCAACTTGAGCTAATGTAACACCTTCAACTCTTTCTTTTCCTTCAACATTAATAACTGTATGAGATAGTTTTAAAGGAATGTTAAAATCATCAAGACATTGAACAATGTTTCTTTTTAGTCCACCAGAGAATGGCATTAACTCAGCTACCACTAGAACTTTAGAGCCCTCAAGCGTAAGTCTACGAGCCATTATTAATCCAATATCGCCAGAGCCCAGGATTACAATTTTCTTACCAACTTTCTTTCCCTCAATATTCATTAATCTTTGGGCTGTTCCTGCTGGAAATATTCCAGCTGGTCTATAACCTGGAATAGTTAGAGCTCCTCTTGGTCTTTCTCTACAGCCCATTGCAAGAATGATTGCTTTAGCTTCAATTATTACCATACCCTCATTTTCATTAATGTAGGTAACTCTATGTTGGCTAATATCAATAACCATAGTATTTAGTTTATATGGAATTTCTAGTTTCTCAACTTTATCTATGTAACGAGCAGCATATTCAGGACCGGTTAATTCTTCTTTAAAAGTATGTAAGCCAAAGCCATTGTGTATACATTGGTTTAGAATACCTCCAAGGGATGAAGATCTCTCTAGAATTAGAATATTGTCGCTACCATTTTCTTTACTACTAATAGCTGCTGCAAGACCTGCTGGTCCTCCACCTATAATTACAATATCATATTTCATTATTCTTCATCTCCTTTTAGTAATTCAGAGCCTTTAACATTTTTACATACTTTATTCATTTTCATATCTAGTTGTTCACAAAGTATTTCCATTGTTCTTGCAGTACAAAATCCTGCTTGGCAACGACCCATACCAGCTCTAACTCTTCTCTTGATTCCATCAAGAGAGGTAGCTCCTATAGGAGAGTTGATGGCCTCTATGATTTCACCTTCTGATATTTGTTCACATCTACATACAATTTTTCCGTAGCTAGAATCTTTTTTTATTAAGGCTGTATAATCTTTTTGGTTCATGCCTTTTGTTTTAGTAGGTCCTTTTCTTGTTGTAATAAAGTTTTCTTTTTTGCTAGTTTTATTTTTAGATACTATCATATCTGCAACATATTCTCCGATTGCAGGTGAACAAGATAATCCTGGTGATTTTATACCTGCTACATCAAAGAAGTTTTCACTGTCTTCAATTTCACCAATAATAAAATCACCACTATCTTCAGAAGCTCTTAATCCTGAAAAACTAGTAATTACTTTATTAAATGGTATATTTTTAGTTGATAATCCAGCTCGGTTTTTAATAAATTCTATATCACTTGCATAAGTGGAAGTATCATCTTTTTCATTTTGAGATACACTTGTTGGTCCTATCATTAAATTACCATGAGTTGTAGGAGTAATTAAAACACCTTTTCCAGATTTTTTTGGAAGTTGGAATATTGTATGAGTTACAAAATCACCTATTTCACTATCAAATAATAAGTAATTCCCTCTTCTAGCAGTAATGTTTATTTTCTTATCTGATACCATATTATGCATTTCATCTGCATAAAGACCTGCTGCATTAACAATATATTGGGATTGATATTTTCTATTATTACCACATTCTACGGTGTAACCATCTTTTTCTTTTATTATGTTTTTAACAGGAGCATTGAAAACAAAAGAAACACCATTTGCAAAGGCATTTTCAGCTAAAGCATAGGTTAACCCGAAAGGATCAACTATTCCACCTGTATTACAAAGTAGTGCACCCGCAACCTCTTCATTTAGATTTTGTTCTATTTCTCTTGCTCTATCACCATCAATGATTTCCATATCTCCAACACCATTTTTAATTCCTCTATTATATAAGTCTTGAAGTTTATCTTTATCTGCTTTATCAAAACTAATAATCATGGAACCGTTTTGGACGTAACTAAAATCTAATTCTTTTGAAAGTTTAGCAATCATGGCACTACCAGTAACATTAAGCTTTGCCATTAATGTTCCTGGTTCTGGATCATAGCCGGAGTGAACTATTCCACTATTTGCTTTGCTTGTTCCAGAGCAAAGATCTTCAGTCTTTTCTAAGAGAACAACTGAAAGATTATATTTAGATAGACTTCGTGCAACAGCACAGCCACTAACACCACCGCCAATTATTATTACATCATATTTCATTTTGAAACCTCCAAAAGGGCATAAAAAAAAGAGTAAAGTATCCCTATTTACAAAAATAGGATACCTTGCTCTTTTTCTCTAAGGATTATTTTATATACATAATTTACCACTGATTTCCAATAATGTCTAGAAAAAATAGGCGATTTTAAAATTATTGTGATTTCTAGTTATTATTTTGATCTAGGAAATTAGAAAAATTGATTAGTTTTTTTTTAATTTGAGGGAGCT
>JAENWY010000011.1 GCA_016649775.1 Spirochaetaceae bacterium | reverse complement strand
TAGATAATCGACAGAAGTAACAACAAATTAATCTCTATCATATAATGTTGATGGTGTGATAGCAGACAATGTGTTTATAGTAAATATTATTAATAATAAAGTTATTTTTATTTTATTTTTCATAGTTTTTTAGCATAAAATTAATATTATAGTACATATGATATTAGTATACTACAAAAGAAAAAATTATCAATCTTCTTATATTAAATTAGTACTATTTTGTAGCAAAAAATATAAGAATCTTTTAGTCTATAAATAATATATCATAGAACCTTTTAAAAAGTTAGTTATCTTGTAATTTAATTTATTCTTTATAAGTAAAATTTTAATTAATTTATGTTGTAATTAATTTTTATAAATAATATATGGTATATAAATGCATAAATTGGAATTAGTATATAAAATCTGGCTTATATTTTCGAATAAATTTTATTTTTAATAAAATATAAATTGCTTAATATTTTTACTAATTTTACTTTTTATAATTGACTTATTAACTTAGTTGATATAGCTTCAGAGTTGTGAAAATTAACATGAGAACGGGTAATCCGTTAAAACAAATTACATTGTTTTCAATACCAATTATTGTTGGAAATATCTTTCAACAGTTTTATCAGGTTATTGATACTTTAATTGTAGGACGCTATGTAGGTATAGATGCACTAGCTGCACTTGGTGTATCTGGGCCAATTGGTTTTACTTTAATAGGGTTTGCCATTGGTATTTCTACTGGATTTACAGTAATTGTAAGCCAGAGATTTGGTGCAAATGATGAAGATGGTGTTCGAAAGAGTATTGCTATGTCAATTTTAGCTACATTCTTTTGTAGTGTTGCACTTACAGTAATATCATTTTTTGTAACCCGGCCTTTATTAATGCTTATTTCTACTCCTGATAATATTTTAGACTTAGCTGAAAGTTACTTTAAAATAATTGTGTATGGAATAATTACTATAATGTATTACAATATTTTCTCTTCAATATTAAGAGCCATTGGTGATAGTAAGACCCCCTTGTTATTCTTGATTTTAAGTTCATTCCTTAATGTGATTGGAGATTATATTTTTGTTGCAATATTACATTGGGGTGTTCAAGGTGCTGCAGTTGCGACTGTAATAGCTCAAAGTATTAGTGCTTTATTATCTTTAATTTATATTATAAGAAAATATCCTGAAATTTGGCCTCAAAAGTCGGATTGGAAATATAATGGTAGAATGTTAAAAAGATTATTTTCCCTTGGTATTCCAAGTGGATTCCATGTATCTGTAATTTCTATTGGAGTTTTAATAGTTCAAGCAAATCTTAATGGTTTTGGATCTGATGCAGTAGCAGGATTTGGAGTAGGTGTTAGAATAGAAAGTTTATTTGTACAAGGATTTGTAGGCTTTGGTGCTGGATTAACTACTTATTGTGGACAAAATATTGGTGCTATGCAAGTTGATAGGGTAAGAGAAGGCGTAAGAAAAACTTTATACTTAACTTCAATATTGGCAATTATAAATGGATTGATATTGTATTTCTTTAGTTATGATATTGCTATGCTCTTTATTGATAAAAGTGATATACAGGTTCTCAAATATACAGCTACTTATACTCAAATTGTAGGTAAATACTTTCTAGCATTGACTCTAATATTTATATATAGAAGTTCTTGTCAAGGTTTAGGTTCTGGTGTTATTCCAATGTTTTGTGCAGTTGAGGAAATCGTGTTTAGAGTGTTAGCAATTATTTTAATTGTACCCTATTATGGATATTTAGGATTATGCCTAGCTTCTCCTTTTGCCTGGATTGCTACAGGACTTACCGTCTTTGTTTTTTATCAAATTTTACTTAAAAAAATTGATAAAGCAATTTTAGAAAATAAACCTTTAAAAATATATTAGAACTTTAAAGAGATTGTAGAGCCTTTACTGAAGACTCTACTTCTCTCTAATATCATATTTAACTCCCGTACATTGCCTGGGAAGTCATATTCATATAACTTATCTAAGAAATTATTTTCAAGTGGTCTAGTTTCGTTATTCTTGTGATAATAGAATTTTATTAGTTGCTCTAAATCTTCTAGATGAACTCTTAATGGTGGAATGTTTACTGTAAATTTTGAAATTCTATAAAAGAAATCAATTCTAAATTTCTTTTCTTTTATTAATTCGTTAATATTAATATTAGAAGCACTCAATAGTCGGAAATTGGTTTTTAGTACTTCTGTTCCTCCCAAAGATCTATATTCTCCGGTTTCAATAAGCCTTAACAATTTAGCTTGGGATTGTGGGTTTAAATTTTCAATTTCATCTAAAAACAAAGTATTATTGTTTGCATTTTTAACTAGTCCTGACTTGGTGGAATCTGCCCCGGTATAAGAGCCTTTATCATGTCCAAATAGCATAGAATCAGATATAGATGAATTTAATAGGGAACAATTAATACTTATCATGTCTTTATCTGCAAAATGACTATAATTGTGTAGTGTTTTAGCTGCAAGTTCTTTACCACTTCCAGTTTCACCGCTTATAAATATAGGATGTGGTTCTTTTCCAATTAATTCTAAATCACCTCTTAGTTCTTTCATAACATTACTTGAACCTATTAAGTATTCACTTCTTTCTAGGATATTCTCGGAAACATAGGATGGATATTTCTCTTCTATATTTAATAAACATAATGCTTTGTTTAGGAGAGAATCACTTAAGGGTTTAGAACAGAAAAGTAGAGAAGATCCCATTTTATGAAGTTCTTCTTTGTTGCTTTTAAATAAGCAAATTATAGGGAATGTTATATCAAGTAATATTAAATTTTCAAGAATTAAATTTTTATTTAACATTAGATTATCGTCTATAATCAATAAATCAATTTCCAAGGACTTGTATGCTTTTAAAAATAACGCATAACTTTTAAACATTCTACTTTTACCTATTATGCATTTGTTTATTGAAGTTCTAATATGTCCATTATCTGATAATAAAACAATATCCATGTATTTCTCCTTTTTTTATCATAAAAGACTAAAAGATGGTTGTAAATCAAAGATGCATTACTTAACCACATTTTTTAAGAGGATATAAAAAAACAAAAAAAATAACTGAGGAGTTAGATCTCAGTTATTAAATAATTAAGTAATAAATAAACTATAGAATAGCCCATTTAACTTTTAATTCATCCAATTTACCATTTTCTTCTAAAGCTTTTAGACCTTTATTAATAATGTCAGTAGTTTTAGAATCACCCTTTTTAAAACACATTGCAATAGGTTCTACATTATCTTCTGATTTGCCTGATACTTTCAATTTACCAGCGAAGACTTTATTTGATACAACATATTCACCAGCTACAACAGAGTCTGTTACAACAGCACTAAGATTTCCATTTAATAAATCTTCTACAGCTAGAGCTATTGAGTCATAGGACATTATTTTAACATCTAATCCACTATCTTGTAGCATTATATCTCCTGTAGATCCAATTAGGACACCAACTTTTTTACCAGCTAATTCTTTGATTGTAGTAGCAGGCTTATTGTTTTCACTTAAACAAATAATTGCTTGTGTAACTTTTAAGTAGGTTGTTGAAAAATTTAGAGTTGCTTTTCTTTCTTCTGTTACAGATACACCTGATGCAACACCATCATAAGCTCCATTAGCAAGTCCTGCAAAAATTCCATCCCATGAAACATTCTTAATAACAAATTTATAGCCAGTCTCATTAGCAATCTCATTTATAAGATCAATTTCAAAACCTACCATAGCTCCATTTTTATCTACAAATTCAAGAGGTGGCCATTCGCAGTTTGATGCGATAACTATAGTTTTATCAGCCTCAGTTGTATTTTCTTTTGTTCCTTGAGCAACAAGGCTTATAGTCGATAAAGATAGTATTAATAAAAGTGTGATATAAATTTTTTTCATTATAATTTCTCTCCTAATTAATGAATATTTATTCATTATAATGTATACATATACAATTATTGTCAATAGTATTTATGTATTAATATTCAATAATTGCATATAAATATTAACTTAGATGAAATTTATGTATAACTATTTACTTTTTATACTTTTTGAATAATTGTATTATGTATAAAAATATCATGTAAATATTTGAATTATATATTTATTATGGGCTAAAAAAAGCCTCTACACTCTCAAATAATTTTGATTTAGTAGAAGCAATATTTATAAGTTAGCAAATATGATTATAAAATAGCCCACTTAGCTTTTAATTCATCCATTTTTCCGCTCTCTTGTAACTGTTTTAAACCTTTGTTTACGATTGCTACAAGTTCTGTGTTTTCTTTTTTGAAGCACATTGCAATTGGCTCAAGATTTTCATCTGATGTACCACTAACTTTAAGTTTGTTTGCAAAAACTTTGTTGGTTATTACATATTCACCAGCTACTACTGAATCAAGTACAACTGCATCAAGATTACCATTTATCAAATCTTCTATTGCTAGAGCAATTGAATCGTAGGACATTATAGTAATATCTACACCACTATCTTGTAGTAATATATCACCTGTAGTTCCAATTTGAACTCCCACTTTCTTTTCTTTTAATTCATTTACTGATGTAGGTGGTACTTCATTATCTTCTAAAACAATTATTGATTGTTTAACCGTTAGTATTGGATCAGAAAAAACTAAAGCTTTTTTTCTTTCTTCTGTTACCGAAACCCCTGAAGCTACACCATCATAGGCACCATTAGCTAAGCCTGCAAAAATTCCGTCCCAAGCTACATTTTTGGGTTGGAAATTATAGCCAGTTACTGTTGATAATTCTACTAATAACTCCATTTCAAAACCTGTAATTTTTCCGTTTTCATCAATAAATTCAAGAGGCGGCCATTCGCAGTTAGCAGCCATTATATAAGTTTTTGGTCCCTCTGTGGTACTCTCTTTAGACCCTTGTGCAAAAACAACACCTGTTGTAAGTGTTAATAAAATAAGTAAAGCAATAATGTTTTTTTTCATCTTTTTCTCCATATGTGAATATTTATACGGATATAATGCATAAGTAATGAAATGTAGTCAATATGTTTTTGTATATTTATTTAATTTAATAAATAAATAACTAATATATTGGCTTTTATATGGATTATATTGTATAAATATTAATATTTATATATTTGTATTGTATATTAAATTTATACATTATTGTGTGAATAAAAAATATCACAAAGTTTCCCTTGTGATATATAGGTTATAAGTTATATCTTAAATAAGAGTTTCTTATAAAATACCATATTTTGCTTTAAGAGTAGCAATTGTACCATTAGCCTCTAATTCTGCTAAAGCTTTATTAACAATTTCTACAATCTCTGTATCGCCCTTTGGGAAACACATAGCAATTGGAGTACCAACAGAATCTGCTTCGCCGCTTTTTATTAATTTGGCCTTATAGTTTTCATTCTTTAAAACAAATTCACCTGCAATAATACTATCAACAACTACAGCATCCAGATTGTTATTAAGCATATCTTCAATACTAAAAGCAATATTATCATATTGTTTTATATTTATATCTTTTCCACTATCTTGTAGATATAAATCGCCAATTGAACCCATTAATACACCAACTTTTTTTCCAACTAATTCATCAAGATTTGTTGGTGGGTTAGTAGTACCAGAATTAACTATAATGGCTTGAGCTTCGGTTAGGATTGGGTTTGAGAAAATCATTGCTTGTTTTCTTTCTTCCGTAACAGATACACCTGATGCTAATCCATCATAAGCTCCATTAGCCATACCCGCAAAAATGCCATCCCAAGCAACATTTACTACTTTCCAGTTATAATTAGTAACAGTAGATAAAGCTTCAGTTAATTCTACTTCATATCCAACAACTTTGCCTTTGTCGTCAACAAATTCTAATGGAGGCCATTCTGCATTAGTTGCCATTGTAATAGTTTCTTTACCATTATCTGATTTAGATTCTTTAGAACCTGAAGCAAAAAGGGCCAGTGTTGAAATGCTTAAAAGCAATAGTAGAGTAATTAATAATTTTTTCATAAGTTTCTCCAATTTTTTATTGTTTGTATATTTATGCATGCATATTGAATAGAAAAGGTTGCATTGTCAATACTTTTTTTGTATTATTATTCAGAAAACTGTTTAGATTTAAATATAATTACATTTTTATTTCATTTAATAGAATAAATATACATTTTATACTTTGTTTTTAGATTATAATTATGCGTTTTAAGGTTTTTTTATTTATAAAATAGTATTTATTTTATTGAAAATTGTTAGTATTGTTATTATAGTTGTATTTAAGATAGTAAATAAAAACCATATAAAGGAAAACATATGTCTGAAAGAATAAAAAAATTAAGAGACTGGGGGTGCGATATTAATGGTGCGTTTGAGAGATTCTTAAATGATCAGGAACTTTATAATGAATGTTTACTTATGTTTGTTGATGACGATAATATTAAAGAATTAGAAAAACATATAAATGATGAAAATCAACAAGTACCTTTTATTTTAGTTCATACCCTAAAAGGAGTTTCTGGCAACTTAGGTATTACACCATTATATAAATCATTAGTTGTATTATGTGAAAGCCTAAGAAATAACAAATATGATAAAAATAGTGATGAATATAATAAAGTTGATAAGAACTTAAAAAAATTCTTAGAAATTATGAAATAAATTTATTTAATATAATTTTAACAGTTCCTCCACAAATCATACCTAGATTACTTGCATTTTCATTAGATAAATCGTGTTCAAAAAGTGCTGAAGTTTTAGTATCATTCATAAGCATTTTATTACAATTAATGATTACTACAGCTTCAACGGCGCCTCCTCCTACTGTACCTATTAAGTTTTCTTTTTTTGAAATAGCTAAATAGGAACCTACTTCTCTAGGAGCAGAGCCTTTCTTATCTATAATTCTAGCTACAACAAATGGTTCCTCTAAATTTGCTACTTTTTCTAAGTCAGATAACTTCATTTGAATTTCTCTTTTGTTTGCTTTTGTAACCCTTAAAACTTCTGCTAATATAGAGACAGCGATTTCTTCCGGTGTCTGAGCGTTGATATCTAATCCAATAGGTGAATAAATCTTATTAAGTTTTTCGACTGTAGAATCAATTATTTTATTATTAATATCATTTTTGAGTAATTCCATGGTTTTTGCAACTTTACCCTTTGAACCAATCATGCCTAAGTATTTATATGGTTTTGGTAGAGCGGTGGCAACACATGTTCTATCAAATTTATGACCTCTTGTTGCAACAACAATTGCTGAATGAGCTAAATCCATTGAACTAAGAACTTCATCATATTTACCAATTTTTAAGTTTGCTGTTGGATAAAGTTCTTTATTGCAATATTCTTCTCTGTCTTCAATGATAGTTACATTCATGCCTAGAAATAGAGCAAGACTATAAACTGCTTGACCAACATGACCACCACCACAAACAACAAGTTCCATTTTTCCAACTAGAATTTCTGATAAATAATTACCATCAGTAATTTGTACATTTTCAGTTGATGAAATTAAGAAGTTTCCTTCTATATCATATAGGGCTTCGCAACCAAGATTTTCTTTTTCGATTATTGTTCTTCTTTCTAAAGGTCTAGAAAGATTTTCATTTAAAAATTTAAAATATTTACTATTCATCTGATTCTCCAATTATTTTTTTTAATATATCTAGTGTATAGGTAATTTCTTCTTTTGTTGTAAAAGGTCCAGGGCTAAATCTAATAGTTCCACTAGGATAAGTTCCCATAGCTTTATGGGCTAATGGAGAACAATGAAGTCCAACTCTACATTCAATACCAAATTCACCTAATTTATAAGCTATATCACTACAATCGACTTTGTCAATTGTAAAGGAAATTGCACTGCTTCTTTTATCAAAGTCACTCTCTCCATAAACTGTAATTCCATGGATGGTATTTAATCCAGTTACAAGTTCTTTTACTCTTTGCTTTGTATTGTATCTATATTGTTCAAAATTTGTATTTATATATTCATTTGTGTTAAAAGAATCCTCAGTTTTCTTTTTATTATCTATTAAAACTCCGTAGAGACCTGCAATGCCCATAAGATTAAGTGTTCCTGCCTCAAATTTATCTGGTAGAAAATCTGGCATTGTTAATAAATTACTTGCAGATCCTGTTCCTCCAGCTATCACTGGTTTTAAGTTCTTTAAGAATCTCTCATTTGAAACAATCCCACCAATTCCTGTGGGTCCAAGTAATCCTTTATGAGTGGTAAAGCAAATGGCATCAATCCCGTTAATATCTAAAGGAAAAGAGGGAAATCCTTGAGCTGAATCTATTATAAGGAAAAGAGAATGTTTTTTTGCAAATTCTTTAGCTTTATTAATATCAGTAACAGTTCCAAAAACATTTGAAGCTTGCGTTAAAATCATAGCTTTAGTATTCTTTTTAATCAAATAATCTTGATTATCAAATATTGTATTTGCTTTTTCATCAGAAGGTAATTGAGAGTATTCTATTTGTAATTCAACAAGTGGTCTAACAACTGAATTGTGTTCAAAGCTAGTAATAATTACATGATCTTCTTTGGTTAATAAACCTCCAATAACCATATTTAATGATTGTGTAATACCAGATGTAAAAATAACACTTTTATAATCAATTGAGTTAAATAAAGAAGCAATTTCAATTCTTGTATCTAAAAGAAGTGTAGATGAATCAATTGCACTTTGATATACACCGCGAGAAGGATTAGAACCCTTATTGGTAATAAAATTAGTGATTGATTTAGCCAAAATTTTAGGCTTTGGAAATGAAGTGCAGGCATTGTCTAAATAAATTCTTTTCATGAAATTAGTATAGCAAGGAATTTAAAAAATATCCATTGTATTTTTACATAAAGGATGGTATACTCATTTTTGGGAAAGATTTTTTATGTTTAAAGAAAAAAATTTGGTAATTTTGACGGGATTTGTAATTGGGTTAGCCGCGCTAATATTAGTAGCTTTTGGTAATCCAACTAACATGGGCTTTTGTATTGCATGTTTTATTCGTGATATTACAGGTGCCTTAGAACTGCATACCGCAAATGGATTACAGTATGCACGACCTGAGATATTTGGTATTATTTTAGGTTCATCTTTATTAGCTTTGTTGAATAAAGAATGGAGAGCAACAAGTGGTTCTGCGCCCGTTTTAAGATTTGTGCTTGGTTTCTTTATGATGGCAGGAGCTTTAGTATTTTTAGGATGTCCTTTAAGAATGGTATTGAGATTAGGTGGAGGAGATGGCAAAGCTATTTTTGCTTTACTTGGCTTTACAGGTGGTATTGCTCTTGGTTCATTCTTTTTGAACAAAGGTTTTACATTAGGTAGATCTTACAAACAAAAGACTGTAGATGGCATTGTTCTTCCAATTATAGCAATTGTGCTAGCTGTTTTTAGTTTTGCCGATTTAATTGGCGATGCATCTGCTGCAAAGCATGCTCCTTTCTTTCTGAGTTTGGGATTAGCTTTAATTGTTGGTGGACTTGCTCAAAGATCTAGATTTTGTATGGTAGGTGGAATCAGAGATTATATCTTATTTAGAGAAAATCGTTTATTCCTTGGATCTTTAACATTGTTTTTGACAGTATTAATTGGTAATATTATTTTAGGTAATTTCCATGTTTCTTTCACAACTGATGGTTCTATTTGGTTCTTTTTATCCATGGCCTTAGTGGGACTTTGTGGAGTACTTCTAGGGGGATGTCCTCTAAGACAGTTAATCCTAGCAGGAGAGGGTAATGGTGATAGTGCTATTACTGTATTTGGAATGGTAGTAGGGGCTGCTGTTAGTCATAACTTTTCAACAGCTTCAACTCCAGCACTTGTTAAAACAGGTGGTAAAATTGAAATAGTAGTTGGCTTAATTATTGTATCTTTAATTGGATATGTAATTATATCAAAACAGAACAAAGAGGTAATTTAATGAATGTAGATGCAAGAGGACTTGTATGTCCACAACCAGTGATATTAACAAAAAAAGCACTAACAGATAGACCAGCCGCAGTTGATGTACTTGTAGATAGTGTAGCTGCAATAGAAAACGTTACTCGTTATGCTATTGCAATGAAATATAACGTAGAAAAAGTTGCTAGTAGCGATGGTGAGTATATTTTGAAACTTAGTAAGTAGAAATGGATTATTTATTGACATTTCATACACAGTTGGATGCTATAATAGCAAGAAAAAAACTTAAAGCTAAAGATTTAAATACTAAGTTATCACCTGTTCCTAGAGCTCTTAGTTCTTCCTGTGGAACTTGCGCTAAAGTTTATAATGCAAAATTAGAAGATTTGATTGTGCTTGAGGTGGAAGGAATATATAAAATTGATGGTGATAAATATATAAAGGAAGTAGAAAATGAGTGATAAAGTAGCTTTAACAAGTATGGTAAAATCTAGTGGATGTGCTGCTAAATTACCACCAGGAGAATTAGATAAGGTTTTATCTTCTTTGCCTATTATGAAATCAGATAAATTAATCAGTGGTTTTGAAGGAAATGAAGATGCTCTTATATATGATTTAGGTGATAATAAAGTTATGGTTGCAACACTTGATTTCTTTCCTCCTATGGTTGATGATCCCTTTACTTTTGGAAAAATAGCAGCAGCAAATGCTCTATCTGATTCCTATGCAATGGGATGTATACCTGCAGTTGCCTTAAATATAATGTGTTTTCCCTCTTGTCTAGATATTTCAGTTATGAAAGATATTCTTTTAGGAGGACAATTTAGCGTAGGGGCTGCTACTGCAGTTATCGCGGGTGGTCATACTATTAGTGATCCTGTTCCAAAATATGGTCTATGCGTAATAGGATTTGGAGATAAAGATAAAATCTGGAGAAATAGAGGCGCTAAGGAAGGTGATGTACTAGTTCTAACAAAAAAAATTGGAACCGGTGTTGCTATGATAGCACAAAAAGGCGGAATGTGCGAAAGCAAAACAGAGACAGAAGTACTTGATAGTATGATGCTGTTGAATAAAGAGGCATATGAGAAAGCAAGAGCTCTTGATATTCATAGTGCTACTGATGTAACTGGTTTTTCACTTTTAGGACATTTAAACGAAATGTGTGGTGCAAAAGATATAAGTGCAGTTGTTAATTCTTCAAAAGTTCCTTTTTTTGCTGGTGTAGAAGAATTAGCTAGATTTGGGTTAATACCTGGAGGAATGTATAATAATAGAGATTACATTCAAGACAGTGTTTATTTTGAAGAAGGAATTAGACTTGAAGTCCAAGATTTATTATTTGATCCACAAACTAGTGGTGGTTTATTACTTGCTATGAGTAGTGCAGATGCTAAAACTTATATTGAAAGTATGAATAATAAAGCTTGGGAAATAGGATATATTTCTAAACCTTTAGATACTCCAATTAAAGTATTAAAATAGTTGATTGATAAATAATATTATTATAAAAAAAGATACAGGCTACTATGGCTCGTATTTTTTTCTCTGAAAGTCTTAAAAGCCCAACTCTATAATATTTTAATGCAATTTCACAATTATTTTCCAAATAATAAATGGAGAATATAAATAATGAAAAATATAAACGATGAAGTTGAAAGATTGTTCAAGATATTTAATTTCGATAATGCTTTGTATGTAATTACAAGTGTGACAATTATGAAAAGGTTGATTGAAAATTATCTATCTTTAAATAATAAGACTTTTAGCTTTGTTGAATTAATCAAATTGCTTAATGTTAATTTTGAATTTTCACTAGAAAAGAAATATTATGTAGAAACCACCACTTTATTAGAACAGTTGAATAAATATAATATAGCATCTAACGAAATATTAAATGGTCAAATTAACTCTACCTATAAAGTAGATTTTCTTGTATATAGTTTTTATGAATTGTGCTTTCTATTAAAGAGAGAGGATTACTGTATGGTGATAAAAGAAGTTTTTTCAGAGTTTGATTCTTCTTTTTTAGAAATTTCAAATAAATATAAGGAAGGCAGAATATTTGTTAATGATAATATAGATAATATAGTAAATATGGATTTTAAAAAAATTGATACAACTCTAAGAGTATGTAGAAATTCAATAAAGAAGTTCAAAAATTGTTCATTAAAATTTGAGGAAACACATAATCAATATCAAAAGAGGTATTGGGCTTTAAGTGATAAACAAGAGTCAATAATTAGTAAAATATATACTAATTTAGATGGTGTTCATTTAGTAGAGGGTGTAGCTGGGTCTGGGAAATCATTAGTTCTTTTAAAGTTATTTGAAAAAATAAATGATGAATTAGATAATCAAGCTATATTTCTAACTTATAATAAAAGTCTTGTAAGATTTGATAAGAGTGGCCTAAAATTGCTTAATTCAAACGATGATTGTATAAATAAAATTAGAACCTTCGATTCTTACTGTATTTATTTGTTAGAAAGAATTGCAAATAAGAAAATCTTTTTGCGAGAAAATAGTAGTAAGTTTGAAGAATATTTTGGACTTATAATAAAAGAAGCTCTAAATCTGCTTAATGGTGAAAACCTAAGTTGTAAAATTAATTCAAACATAATATTAACTGAAATTGAAAATTCAATTAATTTAAACTATCTAACAAAAGAAGAATACATTAATTCTAATAAATGTACTAAGTTTACCTTCAGCGGGTTATCTTATGAACTGAATAAAGAAGAAAAAAAGCTAATATGGCGTGTAAGTACTATTTTCAAGGATTTATTAGAAACAAGAAAATACTTACCTAGAAATTATGCAATGATATATTTATTAAAAGCTATAGAAGGGCAGAGAAATATTGGCTTAAAAAATTATATAATTGTGGATGAGGTTCAAGATTTATCATTAGCTGAAATACTGTTGTTGAATAAGCTCTCTCGTCGCTCTCTAATACTTGCTGGTGATATAAATCAAAGTATTTATCAAGATAGAGTTGCGTGGGAAGAGGATAGACTACCGTTTGCTATAAAAAGATATCAATTAAAATTTAATTATAGAAATAGTTCTGAAATCAGAATATTTTCTGAAGCCTATTTAAATTCTTTTAATCCAAGTATTTGTAGAGGACCAGTTCTTTATGATAGTAGTTGTACTGGCTTAAAACCTAGGTTATTTATGAGATCTCATGTGGAAGATACCCTTGATTTGATGATAGATAAAATAAAGATGGATATAACGGAATTTGATTTAGACTTATCGGATATTCTGATAGTTTGTGTAAGTCAATATATACTTGAAGAAGTCGAAAAAAGAATTAATCTTCCTATATGTCGGTTAAAAAGTACAAATTTTGAGGAATCAAGAATTAACATTTCAAGTATGTATTCAAGCAAAGGAACAGGTTTTCCATATATGTATTTCTTTTTAAGCAATAAAATCTATATCCCCTTCTTTTTCAAAGAAGGAACGAGATGCAATTTAATGAAAAAATTAATATATGTATCTATTACTAGATCTATGAATTCACTAAATATTTTTATTCCATCATCGAGAGAACCACTAGGTCCAATAAAAAATTTAATTCAGTTGTTCAAAAAATAAAATAAATCAAGTGAATAAAAATCTATTTGCTCCTAGTAGTTTTTTTATTAGCAAGGCAATATTTAGAAGGATTTATTTTAAAGTATTGGGCAAATACTTTTGAGAAATATGAAGAATCATTGAAACCACATAGTATAGCAACTTTATTGGTAGATAATCCATCTAGTAACAATTTCTGAGCATTTTCCATGCGGATTTTAGTTAAGAAATCTATGTATTTCATGGAAAAATAAGACTTAAATAATTTTGAGAAATACTTTTCATTTAGGTCTAACATTTCTGCCATATAAGATGCAGATAAGTTTAAAGCATAGTTGGCAGTAATGTATTCTTCTATCATATCAAAAGCTCTTTTCCATTTATCTTTTTTATCTTGGTTTAAAGCCTTTATACATATTACAATCATATCAAATAAATAGGCTTCCATTATGTGATATTTATTCTTATTAAAAGAGGGAAGTTTTAAAAACTTGATATTTGACATGAGATAATGTTTTAAAATTAATATAGCTTCATAAAAAGATGTTGGATCCTCAATAATTCTTAGAGAATCAGATAATTCATGAGCTTTATTTCTTGCCTCAATTAAATCACAATTAAGAATATTTTGTTCTATTTCTGTTAAATATTTATTGATTGGCCTATTGGTGAGAAATTGATTATCTTCAATTTGATATTCATGAATACTATTAAAATTCTTTTTAGCAATTGCATATGCAATTGATGCTTGTCTAATAGAAAATCCAATTGAATTTATTGAATAAAATGAAATTCCTATACCAATTGTAATATTAAATTCAATAAAGCCCTTTGTGAATTCAGTTTTAAATTTGTCTATGTTGTTTGTAAATGCAATAAAGGTATATCGATCTAGTGCTTCAAAATAGTATAATGAAGTTAGATGAAAAATTTTATTATTCATAAATTTTATCAACTTTGTTTTATCTAATCTCCCAACTATAAATGCAATTGCTTGTATTCTTTGATTTATCCCAATATTAAAATAAGATAATAAAGTATTTTCATCTACCTCATCAAACTTTAAAGCTGAAAAGAAGTATCTAGAAAACTTATTTATAAAGGCTTTCATTTTTACATCTTCTTTATTTTTTTCTTTCTTCCTTTTATCAACAATATGGTTTAGTTTATCTAGAATGTCATAAAAATCTTCAAAAATTACAGGTTTAACAAGATATTCTTTAACACCTATGTGAATAGCTTTTTTAGCATATTCAAAACTATCCCATGCTGTTAAATATATTATAAGAGCGCTTTTATCATATTCTTTGATTAACTTTCCTGCTTCTAGTCCATCAATACCAGGCATTTTTATATCAAGAAATACAAAATCTATATCTTTTTCTTTGTATAAATCAACAGCTTCTCGTCCATTTGAAGCTTCATATATCAAATAAGGCAATTTTTTTTGTTTAATTAAAATTTTTAATGTTTCTCTAGCCATCTTCTCATCATCTGCAATTAATATTTTATACATTATTTTCTCCGATAAAGGGTATTGAGATAATTGCTATAGTTCCATAATCTGAAACGTTATTATTCACTTTTAAATTGGCTTTATTTTTGTAAAATAATTCAAGTCTATCTCGAATATTTTTAAGACCAATATGAGTTCTATCTAAAGGGTCTGATAAAATTAAACTTATATTTTCATCAATTCCTACCCCATTATCAATAACCTTAATAATTACGCGTTTATTTTCTTTGGTTATATTGATTGTTACTTTGCCAGTACCTTCTTTTTCTTCAATTCCATATTTTATCGCATTTTCTACTAATGGCTGAATGATAAGTGGGGGTATAATTTGAGAATTACAAATTTCATCAACATTAATAGAATAAGTTAATTTGTCAGCGAATCTTGCTATCTGAAGATTTATATATTTTTCTATAAAAAATATTTCTTCTTTGATTGTTACTTGTTCTGTATGCTTTAACGTGTAACGAAAAAAGGAAGCAAAATCACTAACGAGGCTAACACTTTTGTGGGCATTTTCTATAATACACATCATGCGGAGCGTATTTAAAGTATTAAAAAAGAAATGTGGATTGATTTGGTTTTGAAGCGATACTAATCTAGCTGATTCTAGTTCATGTTCCATTTTAGCACTAGCTAATTGTTTTTCATGCAATACTTTTTCAAGTTCTGCATTTTCTCTCATTAGTACTAATCTATTACTTAAACTGTGCTTCATCTGATTCATACTATCTTCTAAAAATTCATATTCTTTAAGTCCTTGTATTGTTATGTCCTTATCATCAAGTATTCCATGAGTGATTTTATTAGCTTCATTTACCATAATATCAATTGGTTTAATTAGTTGCTTTGCAAGTTTATTAGCAATGAATATATAAATGATAACCAAAAATGCAATTATTATATAAATTAATAGTTTCATTTGTCTAAAAATTATTTCATCTCTGCCTAAATTGTTTGCATTCTTGATAACAAGGGCAGTCAAATATTGGTCTGAGTAAATACCAAGGTATTTATATACATTATCAAGTATTAGATATTCTTTATAAAATTGGTATTGATTTTTAGATCTGGTATTATCCAAATTATCCATATGATCTGCCAAATAATTTGTACCATTATCTAATGCACGATAGAGGAAGTAAAGAGAAGAGGAGTCTTTAAAAGTATTATCAAGATTTGGGATTTTTTCTTGAATTTTTATAATACTGTCTTTGATTTCTACTAATATATTACTTTGTCTTGAACTTATTTTAGATTGTGAATATTGCTGTAACATTAGTTGTGATTTGTTAAAATCTACAATTAATTCTCCAACCTGAACATAATTGATTGAACTCTGTTGCTGCTTTTCTATTATAGTTGAAAAATAGTTTATAATTAAATTAAATAGAATTAAAATTAAAAATATAACTAAAAAATTTTGAGTATATATTATTTTCCTTATACTAAAACTGTTTTTTATACTATTTTTCTTTTTAACTATATCATACGTTCTAACTTCATTTATCATAATAATTGATTATAACACGGTAAAGTTAATACCTAATAATAAAAAAAAGTAATATTTTTACATGTTTTTTCACTTTTTTCTCTCTTCCTTTAGTAAAAAATACATATATAATAAAATAATAATTAATTACTTAAAGGAGTTTTCTAAATGAAAAAATTATTAATTGTAGCTGTATTAGCTTTGTCTATTACTGCTCCACTTTTAGCTAATGGTGCTAAAGAAACAACAACTGCAACATCTGCAGAAACTATTGTATTACGTCTTGCTGATAACCAGCCTCTTGGTTATCCAACTGTTTTGGGTGATAATAAATTTGCTGAATTAGTAAGTGAGTATTCAAATGGTAGAATTAAAGTTGAAGTTTATCCACAAGCACAATTAGGTGATGAAAAATCTATTATTGAACAAGTACAATTTGGTGGAATTGACTTTGCACGTGTATCAATCTCTCCATTATCATCATTTAACACAGATCTTAACAGTTTACAAATGCCTTACTTATACAGAGATGAAGCTCATCTTTGGAAAGTCTTAAATGGCGAAATTGGTCAACACTTTTTAGATTCTATGGGAGATAGTGGTTTTGTAGGTTTATGTTACTTCGATTCAGGAGCTAGATCTTTTTATAATACAAAAAAACCAATTTACACAGTTGCTGATATGAAGGGTTTAAAAATTCGTGTACAAGAATCTGATTTAATGATGGGACTTGTTTCCGCTTTAGGTGCTATACCAACTCCAATGAGTTACGGCGATGTTTATTCTGCTTTACAAACAGGTGTTATTGATGGTGCAGAGAATAACTGGCCAAGCTATGATACTTCATCACATTTTGAAGTAGCTAAGTATTATTCAATCGATCAACACACTCGTGTACCAGAGATGATTATAGCATCAAAGATTACATTAGATAAATTAAGTGCTGAAGATGTTGCTATAATTAAAAGAGCTGGTAAAGATTGTGAAGATACTGAAATTCAAGCATGGGCAGATTTTGCTAAGAAGAGTGAAGCAAAAGTAAGAGCTGCTGGTTGTGAAATCAACTTAATCAATAGCCAAGCTGAATTTGCAGCTGCAATGCAACCTTTATATGATACATCATTAAATGCTGAGCAAAAGGCTTGGGTTGCTAAAATCCGTGCTGTTAAATAATACTAAATAACATTTTTGTTATCTGAGACTTCATGTTGAAGTCTCACCTAAAAGGTTCTACTCAATTTTAATTATTAATTATCAATTGGCTAATAGATAATGATTTAAAGATAATTAAGATTGATGGAATCCTTTATAAACGTTATTAGCATTAGGCAATAAATCAAAAGATATTTAGTTTTGTTGTGATTCTTATATTTTATTATATAAGGGTATGCTAAAGAGCTATTAATGAATTTTTGCCTACTTGTTTTTTAAATTGGAGAATTTATGAACACTTTTAAAAAATACTTGGATAAAGCTTTTCAGGTACTTTTATATTTTGCAATGTTTTTACTTGTAGCAATGGTTGTTATTGTATTTACTAATGTTGTACTAAGATATGGTTTTTCTAGCGGTATAAGATGGGGCGAAGAGGCACCTCTTATTATAGTAATTTGGTTTACATTTATTGCTATGGCTCTTGGCGTTAAAGAAAATCTTCATATTAGCATTACTGTTTTTACATTAAGAGCAAATAGGGTTGTTAATGATCTTTTAGACATTCTTAAATATGTAATTCAATTAGGTATTGGAATTATTATATTCAGATATGGTTGGCTTTTAACTCTCAATGGTCTTAAATCCTTTTTACCAGCCACTCATATTACTAATGCAATAAATTATATAATATTACCGATTTCGGCTATTTTTATTATAGGTTATAGTCTTTGTTATTTATTTGAAAATATTAAGGATATAAAAAATCCAAAACAGGAAAGGAAGGTGGAAAATGTTTAATGCACATGTAGCCTCTTTATTATTAATGGGAATTTTTGTTGTATTATTAATACTTAGAATGCCTATAACTTTTTCACTTTTTGCCTCCTCTGTTGTGACGGCAATTTATTTAAAAATATCTCTAATGGCAATTGTTTTAAAACTTGTAAATGGTGTTTCATCATTTTCACTACTTGCTATACCATTCTTTATTTTATCTGGAGAGATGATGAGTCGCGGGGGAATATCTCGTAGATTAATTGAATTTTCAAATGCATTAATAGGACAATGGAGAGGTGGACTTGCTCAAGTTAATATTTTAGCATCAATGTTCTTTGGTGGAATATCGGGCTCAGCTGTTGCCGATGTATCCTCTATTGGTACAATGATGATTCCTATGATGGTTGAAAAAGGTTATGATACAGATTTTTCTGTTGGTATTACTGTAACCTCTGCTTGCCAGGGTGTTGTAATTCCACCCTCTCATAATATGATAATTTTTGCACTAGCTGCAGGTGGTGGAGTATCGGTTGGTAAATTATTTTTAGGCGGTCTTATACCTGGTGTAATGCTTGGACTTGGTCTGATGATAATTACAGCTATTATTGCTAAAAAAAGAAATTATCCTAAAGAAAGAAAATATACTACAAAAGAAAAAATTCAGAAATCTCTAGATGCTCTTCTTGGGATGATGACTATGGTAATAATTATTGGTGGTGTTGTTTCCGGTGTATTTACAGCAACGGAAAGTGCTGCTATTGCATGTGTATATGCTTTTATAATTACGTTTGGTGTTTATCGTGAAATTAAAATAAATGTATTTCCAGAAATCTTAAAGAATTCACTAAAGACCCTTGCTATGGTAATGAGTTTAATTGCTGCTGCATCATCCTTTGGTTATCTATTAGCATTTCTACGTATCCCTCAATCTGTTACTAACTTTTTATTAAGTATCAGTGATAATAGAATTATTCTATTATTATTAATCAATGTAATGCTACTAGTTTTAGGAACAATCATGGATATGGCTCCACTAATTATTATTTGTACACCAATATTATACCCAGTAGTAGTAGGGGCTTTAGGGATGAGTGGTGTTCAGTTTGGTGTCATGATGATATTAAACCTTGCAATTGGCTTATGTACACCTCCTGTAGGATCTGCCTTATTTGTAGGTTGTTCAGTTGGAAAAATATCAATTGAGAAAGTTACTAAGTCCATGTTGCCTTTCTATAGTGTTATGGTAGTAGTTTTATTAATGATTACCTTCATTCCACAACTTACTCTAGTTCTTCCAAATGCAATAATGTAAATAATCAATTTTATTAAAACCAATTATAAAAAAAGATACCAAAGTATAATTAATAGTTAAATTATACTTTGGTACTTTTTAATTTATAAGATTGAATTAAATTAAACCTCTCTCAAATCTTGTAATGGCTTCTAGAACACCACCTGCAATACATCTACCTTTGTCTGTAACAGTAAGGTGATCTGTATCTTCTCCTCGAGGGTCAATATCTGCAACTTTGAAGCCTTTTGGAACTTCTAATTCATTTTGTAATAAACCTCTAAGTTTTCCACCAATAGTAGCAGGGATTTGTGTATCACCAACATTTGCTATGATATCACCTTGTTTTACTATGTCTCCAATTTGTTTGTTTGACTGCCATATTCCTGCACATGGTGAGTGAATTACTCTATCTGCTCCAATGCCGGAGATTAAACCAGGAATACCTGTATTAGCTATTGCTGATCC